>JAGONL010000018.1 GCA_017993025.1 Candidatus Saccharimonadota bacterium | reverse complement strand
GTTTAAAAATGATGGAGGATTTCTTGAAGGCTAAAGATTTATTTGGGTCTGTCTATGGATCAGAAACGCTACTAACCGAGGCTGTATCTGATGCAATTAATTTTGTTGGGGGTAGTGATGCTTGATGTTGATAGTTTGCGTCATAAAAAGGACATTTCAATTCTAGCTATTGGTGCTCATTTGCCAATCCTACAGTCAGTTTTAGATTTTGATTACATCTGCGGAAAAAGCGCGCCAAGTCTTGTAGGCATTGTGAGTACTGGGTCTAAGGTAGTTAAGCTGTTTTACGGTAAAAAAGAAGTATTAATCCCTTGTTTTAAAAGCCCTAAAGATGCAGCTAATAAACTTAAGTCTGTAGATTTTATGTTTAACCTTAATAGCGGTAGAAGGTGTTACTTTAGTACAATAGAATTTTTTGACGCTTTCCCGGATGCAATTGGCGGGCATACTTTTGCTGAGGACATGCCGGAGATTATGGCACTAGAGCTAAAAAACAAATATGTAGATAACGGTAAAGAATTAATTGGTCCAGCAGGCGTTGGAATGATAATCCCTGGACATTTAAAGCTCGGTGCAATTGGAGGGACAGATATTCGACAAATTGTTAGCTCTAATCTTATGCTGGAGGGCAACCTAGCAGTTTTAAGTGCATCTGGGGGTATAAGCAACGAAATTATCACAATTATTGCAGGGGCAAAGAAGAGTGTTTCGTTTGCACTTTGTTTTGGTGGAGACAGATTCCCATACACCGACCCTGCGACCGCATTTAAGATGGCACAGACCGACCCAAACACAAAAGCAATTATTTATTATGGCGAATTAGGCGGTACGGATGAATACCTGCTAGTAGATATGATTAAAGCTGGTGAAATCACAAAGCCAGTAATAGCATATATTGCTGGTGTCGTGGGCGAAAGTTTTGAGCAACCAATTCAGTTTGGGCATGCTAAAGCCTTAGCAAACAGTCAAGACGAAACCGCCAGTGCAAAAATTGAGGCACTAAGAGGTGTTGGAGCAAATGTGGCTGGGTCAATACGTGATTTTGTAAAGTTAATAAACGACATAGAATCGGAGGAAATAATGAATGATGAAAATGATAACTTTGAAGACCTAAAAGACAGAAAATCTAGCATGTTTACAAGCACAATAGGCGTTGAGAACGACGGTGCTTATGAGTTTGTTGGCAAATCATTGAGTACTTGGGCACAGGATGGCAACTTTGTAAGACAAATTGTCAGCGGAATATTAGGTAGGGAACCAAAGTCTGAAGAGCTGGTTACATTAAGCAATATTATTTTCCTACTTAGTATCGACCATGGTCCGCAAGTTTCTGGTGCGTTAAATACTATCGTTACTGCCCGTGCTGGGAAAAACCTTGTCGATTCACTGGTTGCAGGGCTGTTAACTGTGGGCCCAAGGTTTGGTGGTGCTGTAAGCGGTGCGGCGGGTGTTTGGCTAAAGGGTGTATCCGAGGGTCTGTCACCTAAAGAACTTGTAGAAGATTACGCTTCCAGGAAAGAGTACATTATGGGAATTGGGCATAAAAAATACCGCTTAGGTCTGCCAGACCCACGAACAGAACAGTTGATGAAATTTGCAGAGAAAATTGAAAATACACCACACCTAGATTTTGCTAAACAGGTAGAAGCTATTACAAGTTCAAAGAAAGGAAATCTGATTTTGAACATCGACGGTCACATCGCAGCACTTCTTCTAGACGTTTTGATGCAGTATGAGGGTTATACCAAAGAGGAGCTTGCGGAGCTAGTCGAAATAGATTTCTTTAACGCGTTCTTTGTTATTCCGCGTACGGTTGGATTTATAAGCCATTATTTGGATCAAAAACGGCTAGGTGAAGGATTGTTCCGTCTACCTGATGATCAGGTTAGTTCATTTTAGAGAATAGAATATTATTTTTTGATGGGCTTTCGCCCCAAACGACGAAGAATACGACTTTTGCCAGTCGTGCTAGGCCTTCATTTCTTTGGTCGTAAAGAAATGAAGCAAAGAAAGCGACACCCTATTGAAGATACATAACTCAAGACAAATACCACCCACTTCTGCGCATTAAGAACGCAAGCGTCCAGTAAACATTTTTAAATGTTATTTGTTTCTGGATTTGCTTAATGCTTGACTCAGAAGTGGCTGATTGTCATGAATCAGTATTTCAGAGGGTGCTGTAGCTACATGAGCTCTGTAGCCAATCAGCATAAAGCAAGAAAACCGATGAATATATCCTAAAATGTATCGAATAACTTCCGAGGACTTGTCTCAAATCAATAACTAATTAAAGTTATTTGAGACCGCTTGTCGTTCCGCAGGAACGGTACATTTTAGTATATGTTCATAGTGTTATTCTCGCCCGCTGCGGGGCTTTTGCATACTTTTGCGCCTGTAGGGAAAAGTATGGCGTGGGGTTTAAGGGGCTGGCACTAACCCCTTTTCGGGTATGGGCGCGAAAAGCCCATTGGTTGATTCAGAGCTTTATGTTTTTTTCAAAAGAGACTCTATTCTACAGTTACGCTTTTTGCTAGGTTTCGGGGTTTGTCTATGTCTCTGTTTAGCTTTTTAGCCGCGTAATATGCAAATAGAAACGCTGGAATTACACCAATAATTGGCTGTAATTGTTCTGAAACTTTAGGAATTACTATAATATCGTCAGCAATTTTAGCGGCTTCCGTATTTTTATCATCTACAACGGCAATTATAAGGCCCCCACGGGTATGAATTTCTTGCAGATTTGAAGCAGACTTTTCGTCAATATCACTGCTTAATGCGTATGCAAATGTAGGGAAATTTTTATCAATTAATGCTAACGGCCCGTGTTTCATTTCGCCACCAGCGAATCCTTCCGCATGTATATAGCTAATTTCTTTGAGCTTTAGTGCGCCTTCTAGTGCGAGCGGGTAAGAATAACGGCGTCCTATGTAGAGAAAATCTTGGTATTTGCTGTATTTTTCAGCCATTGCTTTAATTTTATCGCTTTCTTTCAACACTTCTTCCATCTTTTGAGGCAATTGGTCAAGTTCATCGATAAGTTTGTCGTAGTTGTCGTAGGTTTTGGATAAATATAGCGCCATAAGAACAAAAATCGTAACCTGCGACACAAATGCTTTTGTGCTGGCTACGGCTTTTTCCGGACCGGCGTGGCAATAAATACCGGCATCAGTCATACGCGCTAAGGTAGAGCCAGGTGCATTAACTATGCCAAGTGTTAGTATTCCACTACCATCAAGCTTTTTTAGAGCAGCGATAGTGTCGGCTGTTTCGCCGGACTGCGACACAACCAACACAGCCGTACTACGACTTAGTGGCTCGGTGCGGTATCTAAATTCGCTGGATTGCTGGACTTCAACAGGTATACCGGCAATCTCTTCAATCAAATATTCGCCGACTAGCCCTGCATAGTACGACGTCCCGCATGCCAAGATAACTATGCGGTCAATATAATCTAGCTGGTCACGAACGCTATCCAGGCCACCAAGTTTTATGACCTTTTCCTCAACTCGCAGACGCCCAAGCATGGATGCGCGTACCGTTTTAGCAACTTCGTGGATTTCTTTAAGCATAAAGTCCGGGTAGTCACCCTTATCTGATGCCGTTTCCTCAATTTCAATAAGTTCTGAGGGTCTCTCGATTGAAGCATCAGTAGCAATATTGAATAGCTGGTACCCAGTCTGGCTTATGACAGCACCTTCGTTATCTTCTAGATAAATCATTTGTTGAGTGTGCGGTGAAATTGGAACTGCGTCAGATGCTATAAACATTTCGTTGTCACCAACACCTATAGCAAGCGGGCTAGATAATTTTGCGGCATACATATGTTTTGGGTCTAGAGCGCTTATCATTACAACTGCGTACGCACCTCTGAGTGATTTAAGCGCCGCTTTAAAGGCCTTTTCAACGTCTTGGAGCTCTTCGTATAAGTGAGCTATAAGGTTAGGTATAACTTCTGTGTCGGTATCTGAATGAAACACAACACCTTTATTTGTAAGAAAATCTTTAATTTCCTGAAAGTTTTCAATAATACCATTGTGGATAACATAAAACTGCTCCGTCTGGTCCCATTGAGGATGGGCGTTTTTCTGAATTGGTATACCGTGTGTCGCCCAGCGTGTATGCCCAATACCCAAAGTGCCGTGCAAAGGGTTTTCAGCCTCTTCAACACGAAGTTGCTCTACTCTACCAGCAACTTTTACACAGGTAATTTTGCCGTTAAAACAAGCAATACCGGCTGAATCATACCCACGGTATTCTAGAGCTTCTAGACCGTCTAGTAGATATTCTTTTGCTTGTTTGTTGCCGATGTAACCGACTATTCCGCACATGACTTTAAGTATAGGCTGTGAAGGTCGACATGGGAAGGGCTTTAGACAACACATGACCATTACTCATTACTCTTAAATTGTTGTAAACTGTTAAGCATGAAACACGGCGCTTCGCTACTGTTCGGATTTGTATTATTCGTTGGTGATTTTTTGGCGCTTGTAACCGCTTTTGCCCTAGCCTACATTATCCGAGTTAAACTAGACGATAGACCGCTTTTAGAGCCTATAACAGCTAGTGGCTACATTGGTATTGTGGCCATATTATTAGTTTTTTGGCTATTTATATTCTCTTTGTTTGGGCTGTATCGTCCGCAAGTTTATGAAAACAGATTTAAGGAACTCCTGATGCTACTAGTTGGCTGTTTTGTTGGGATATTATTTTTAGTCGGTAGTGAATACGCGCTTAACAGAGCAATTTTCCCAGCCAGGCTGGTCACTGTATATGGCTTTTTGTTTGCCTTTTTGTTAACTGTACTCTTTAGAACAATCGCAAGAGCAGTTAAACGCCTGTTGTTTCGTTATGACATAGGCATTAATAACGTTCTGATAGTAGGAGCCACTGATATAACTGGAGAATTAGCACAGAGATTATCTAACCCTCTCCTTGGCTACAGGGTTATTGGAATAGTGGGCGACAGACGCACAAAATATGAAAATGTATCTGAAGAAATCCAATTTTCAGATTTTGCACTAGCTTCAAAAAAAATCAAGTCCAGTGATATCCATAGCATTGTGCAGACTGAGCTGTTCGTCAATCAAGACCAGAACGATGAAATTCTGGCTTTTGCTCAGGAGCACCACATTGCATATAGATTTGTTCCAGGTAACAGCGGATTGTTTGCTGGTAATATCGACGTAAATTTATTTGAAGGAATCCCAACAGTAGCTGTGCACCAGACGGCGCTTGTCGGCTGGGGCAGGATAGTAAAACGCTTATTTGATATAGCTGTTGGAGGGTTATTTGTAGTTCTAGCCCTACCGTTGATGGGATTGGTGTGGTTATACTTGAACATTTTCGAGGGCGGAGATGCTGTATACAAACAAAAAAGAGTTTCACGCTATCAAACTAAAATTGGGCTTTTCAAGTTCAGAACACACAAACATAAATATCACAGACTTACTCCAGAGCAAGCTTTTGAGAAAATGGGCAAACCAGAGCTGGCGTTGCAGTACCGCAAAAATGGTGATTTTCTGGACGACGACCCACGCATAGGTAGGTTTGGTAGATTCCTGCGTCGCACTAGTTTAGATGAACTTCCACAGTTATTTAATGTAGTTCGTGGCGACATTAGTCTAGTTGGACCTCGGCCACTAGTACCAGAGGAAATGGATGTTTTTGGCAAAAAGAGCGTAATCCTAAGTGTAAAACCGGGATTAACGGGATTAGCGGTAGTATCAGGTAGACGAAATATCAGCTTTGAAGAGCGCCGAAAACTAGACATGTATTATGCTCAAAATTGGAGCTTTTGGTTAGACATTGTAATACTTCTAAAAACTATTGTAATGGTGGTGCGTCGCGTAGGAGCAAAATAGATGTTTTTTGATAAAAATAAAATAACTGAGCCTAAAGTAGCTATTGTTTGTGATTGGCTTACGAATATGGCTGGTGCGGAGCGCGTTGTCTTAGAACTTCACCGCATGTATCCAAAAGCGCCAATATATACGTCTACTTTTGAGAAACAAGCTATGCCCTTATTCAAAAATGCTGATGTTAGAACTGCATGGTTTCAAAAGTTACCAAAAAGCCTTCGACGTCACCAACTTCTTACAATTCCACGCCAGTGGTATTTTGGACATTTAAAGCTAGACAAGTACGATGTCGTCATTAGCGCAGGAGGTGCTGAAGCAAAAGCTGTTAGGGGCAGGCCAGGAAGGCACATAAATATTTGTTACACCCCTACTCTTTATTATTGGATTAAGCCAGATAATTATTTAAAGGGGTCTGGTACTGATGGGCTTAATTTTTTCTGGAAGCTAGGCTTAAAAATACTGATGCCATCGGCTAAACGGTGGGATTTAAAAGCTAGTAAACGCCCAGATAAAATGTACGCAATTTCAACGGCCGTACAAGCCAGAATTAAAAAATACTATGGTCGTGACACCGAAATTATTTATCCACCAACAGACTTAGAGCGTTTTGCTAACGACGGACGAGCCATAAGGTCCGGGTTTGTTACGTTTGGTCGCCAGGTGACACACAAACGTCTAGATTTGGCTATTTTGGCCTGCAATGAAGCAAAGGTGCCTTTAACGGTTATTGGTAATGGGCCTGAACATGCAAGGTTGCAGGCTATGGCGGGGCCAACCATAACATTTAAATCATCAGTGTCTGATAATGAGATGGTGAACTATATCTCTAAGGCCGAAGCATTCATATTCCCCAACGAGGAAGACTTTGGGATAGTTGCGCTAGAGGCACAAGCGTGTGGCATACCAGTTATTGCATTCCGTGCCGGTGGTGCGCTTGATACGGTGATAGAGGGAGTGACAGGTGAGTTTTTTGACGAACAAACAGTAGATTGCTTGGTGCAGAAAATCAAAGGATTTAACTACAAATTGTATAACCGTCATACAATACTTGAGAACGCGGGTAAATACTCAGTAGATATTTTCAAATCAAATATTCAAAAAGCCGTAGCTGATACTTTGAAATAGAAATATAAAATATTTCACTGCTACACCCTCTATCCTAAAGCCTATCCCCTTGTCCCAAAGGGACTTCTGTTTGTGTTTTGTTCATAATAGATTTATTATTACTGCATATGGTTAAAATTAAAAAACATCGAAAACTAATAGTCCAGTTTACCGAATACATGATTTCTGGTGGTGTTTGGTTTTGGAGCGGTTATATACTTATTGTTTTTCTAGATAATCATATTGGGCTTTTTTGGGCAAACTTAATCGGAAACGCTGTCGGTATAAGCCTTAATTTTATCCTTAATCGAGTATGGGTTTTTAAAACAAAGAAAAACGATAACTTGCAAGAGACAGCTATAAGATATGTAGTCTATACTGCGCTTAATGCATTTCTACTTAATTACGCAATCCTTCTAGCACTTCGCGAATACGTCAATATTGGCCCCGAAATCGGCCAGTTTATAGCCAGCGGATTCTTTACTGTTTGGAATTATTATTGGTATAAAAAGTGGGTGTTTAAGCATCAACCACAACCAAAAAGAGCTAAAAAATTTGTTACAAAGAAGAGGAGTGTTAAATGAGTGATGAATCCAAAACATCAAAACCGGGCAAGAAGACAAGACCAACAAAAAAACAACACGAAACACTAGATTTTATACGCCATTTTATATCTGAACACGGCTATAGCCCTAGTTACAGAGAGATTATGGCAGGCTGTAACTACACTTCAGTTGCCACTGTTGCACTGCACGTAAGTAATCTAATCAAACGCGGGCACATTGTAAAGCGAGATAAATCCGCTCGCTCTTTAGAAGTTGTTGGCGGGATTGCGGAATCTGAATCCGCCAGCTCAAATCATAAGCATGAATTAATAAGGGAAATTGAAGCTAGGTTTAAAAGTTTAGAACAAGAAGCATCCGAAGAAATATTAAACGAGATCTACGTATTAGTAGGAGCGCTAAAAATTTTAGGTCATGTTGAACCAGCAAGAGCATACGCCACCAGACTTTCTCAGAATTTGTAGTAAACATGTTAACTATCAGCTACACTATTTTGCATAGTGAGAAGTTCTTCAAATAGGGTTTTGAAAAAACGAAGATCATTACTAATGAGTCTTCTGTTAATGGCGCTACTGCTAGTGGGTATAAACCCCGCTTTTTTGAGCGATACTCCACAGGTGGTGCCTAACCCAACTGATGTCTTGTCAGATGTTGACGGCAGTGGTGAGCTTGCAAGCGACGTTTTAGAGCGCCTAGAGGTTAAAGGTAGGGCACCAAAAACAGGCTATAAAAGAGCTGAATATGGTGATGGATGGGCAAATATTGGCGACTGTGACCTTAGAAACATTATGTTAAAACGCGCAATTACAGCACCAAAAATTGCTGAGGATAATTGCGTAGTTTTGTCAGGAGAGCTCCAAGACCCATACACAGGCAAGACTATAAATTTTGTACGTGGCTCTTCTACAAGCGCGGATGTACAGATAGATCATGTCGTTGCGCTCAGCGATTCTTGGCAAAAGGGTGCTCAAGGTTTAAGTTATGAAACTCGAGTCAAGTTTGCTAACGACCCACTCAACCTTCTGGCTGTAGATGGTCCTGTAAATCAAGAAAAAGGCGACAGCGATTCCGCAAGTTGGTTGCCACCTAACAAAGCTTTTCGGTGCCAGTATGTTGCCCGCCAAATTGCGGTGAAGTCAAAATATAATTTATGGGTAACTGAGGCTGAAAAATCCGCAATGAAAAGAGTTCTAAATGGTTGTAGAGAACAGGTAGTGCCCTATGAAAAATAAAAAATATCACATTTCTTGGTTAATATCTTGGGCAAGTGTTGGTCTGCTTGTGGGCACATTTATCTCGCTGTACACTTCAAGGTTTATCGGTTTTGAATGGGTTGTTATTGGCGTTTGTCTAGGAGTAGTTGGGACGCTCAGAAAAGACAAAATTGGAATATTGGCGTTTCTAATTGCCGGGCTATTTTTTGGCTTATGGAGAGGTGGAAACCAGATAATCTCACAATCAGGATTTGAACAATTTTATGGGAAGGAAGTCGTTATAACGGGTAGAGTTCTAGAAGACCCATCGTATGACACTGATGGAGATTTACGGCTTAGACTTACAGATGTTAGATTTGAGCAAGAGAAGATGGGCGGTGAAGTTTGGGTCGTCATCAGAGATAATTTGAAAATTAGACGCTCAGACATCGTGACTGTAGAAGGCCTGTTATCAAAAGGATTTGGCACAATTCCTTCTGCGATTTTTAGAGCAGAGGTACTGGCAGTTGAAAGAAAAGATTTTGCCGATGTGGGATTGGACACCAGGGATTGGTTTGCGGGTGGAATAAGGACAGCAATCGATGAGCCAGAGGCGTCGCTGGGGGCAGGATTTCTACTTGGAGAAAAATCAGCGTTACCAGAAAAACTAGAACAAGATTTACGTCTTTTAGGGCTGACTCACATAGTGGTCGCCAGTGGCTATAATCTAACAATTTTAATTCGATTTGCCAGGCGGTTTTTTGCACGCATATCTAGGTTCACGGCTCTAAGCGCATCAGGTTTTTTGATTTTTGCTTTTGCTAACATCACGGGCTTTAGCCCGTCGATGACCAGAGCCTCCCTAATTGCGGGACTAAGCTTGCTTGCCTGGTATTTTGGGCGAAAGTTTCACCCGCTTGTTCTACTGCCCTTTTCGGCTGCTGTTACTGTGGCAATAAACCCTGCATACGCTTGGGGAGATATTGGTTGGCTACTATCATTCATGTCTTTTGTTGGAGTTATCATGCTTGCTCCACTTATTCACGCCTTTTTCTGGGGAGACAGAAAACCTGGAAACATCAGGCAGGTATTTATTGAAACTATGTCTGCACAGTTACTCACGCTTCCAATAATTGCGGTGGCGTTTGGCCAATATTCTTCGCTATCACTACTTGCAAACGTTTTAATTTTGCCACTAATACCTCTAGCTATGGCGCTAGTTTTTGTAGCAGGAGCTGGTGGTTTAGCCCTTCCATCACTGGCGGGAATAATTGGCTGGCCGGCTGAAATCTTACTACGATATATGACAACTGTCGTAGACAAACTAGCAGTTCTACCACAAGCAACTTCTGAGATAAAGTTCACGAGCACTTCGGTAGTTGTTTCGTATTTATTAATTTTTTGCACAATGATATATCTATGGCGCCGGACTAACTATGTATTCCGCAACTACAACATAGTTGAATAGTGACCAAAAAACAGATACTTGATAATTATTGTTTTTATACCCTCTACCCTAAAGCCTATGCCCTAATCATTGTTGACATTAGTTAGCTTAAGCGTAGTATAAGAATTAATATGAGGGTTAACTTGTGAAGATTCAACGAGTCGTTCCTGTTTTATTCTTTATACTCTGCGTTTTTGGACAAAGCATATTTACGAGCGTAAAAAACGCCAGCGCAATTTCTGAAAATCTTGTAATCTATCAGACTCAGACTGCTGGTGCGGTTTCTGGAACTGCTTCGCAGGAATTAGTCCTGCTTTACAACAATGGACCGCAAGACGTAAATATTACAGATTGGTGTATTAAGTATAGCTCCTCAACTGACTCGTCAGGATTTAGTAAATGTATCACACCCCCAGATGCATTAACTGAAATTTGGTTGAGTAGCGGAGGAATTGTTAGCTTTGCTAGTGCAGAATTTGTAGCTGTAAATGCTGGGTTTACACCCGACTTTTTATTTAGTGCAGGAATGGCAGCGACTGCTGGCCACCTGAGAATAATGGATAATAACAACGCCGAGGTAGACAAAGTAGGTTGGGGCAGTGCCATAAGTCCAGAAACTACTACTGTGCCTGCACACGCTACGGGTAGTGTTCTGAGCAGAAGTTTGAACGCCCTTGTTCTAGACACTGATAATAATCTAAATGACTTCAGTTCAAAACCAGCTCATTCACCAATAATTAGTGGGCTTTTTGAGGTAGAAATACAGATTGATATATGTCCAAATATCGACGGCCTACAACTAGTAATTCCAAATGGATATTTAACTGACGATAACGATGACTGTTATTTTGACGTTTGTCCAAACTTAGACGAACTACAGATAGAACTCGGTACGCAGTACTATATTGATTTACTTGGAGATTGTCAGTTAATACCACTAGAAAACAGAGTATTATTCATAACAGAAATTTTGCCAAACGCTGTAAGTACAGACACCGGACAGGAATATATCGAAATCTACAATCCACACAATGAGACAATAGATTTGACTGGATATAAACTGCAAGTTGGACCAAGCTACACGGAGGAGTTTGAATTTGTTAACGGCACCATAGCACCAGGGCAGTATGCTGTGTTTTCTGATACCACCACAGGTATAATCTTGCCAAACACTACTGGCGTTAAGTTAAGACTAAATAGCCCGGCTGGTAACGTGGTTAGTGAGTCTGCTGTCTATAGTAATGCTGATGACGACGTAACGTGGGCGCTGATTGAAGATACCTGGGCCTACACAAACCAAATTACTCGCGGGTCTGCTAACAAGCCATACCTGGAGCCGGCGCAAGACGAAGTGGCTGGTGTAACAAGTGTTTTGGCACCTTGTCCGATTGGCAAATATAGAAATCCTGAAACTAATCGTTGTCGAACAATTGAGACAGCGGTGTCTCAGTTAAGTGCATGTGATGAAGATGAGTTTCGTAGCCCCGACACAAACCGCTGTCGAAAAGTATCAAGTTCATCTTCATTAGCTTCGTGTGACCCTGGCGAGGAGCGCAATCCAGATACAAATAGATGCAGAAAAACGGCTGTTTTGGGAGTTTCTAGTCAGTCAGATTTGCCAGAGATTCAGGACGTCGCTGTAGAGAACGTGGAAGGGCAAATAAACTGGCAAATTATCACATTGGCGGTTGGAATAACTGGAGTATATATGATTTATGAATGGCGAAATGAAATCCGTCATAAAATATACTTTTCGAGAAGTAGCATTAGGTAGTCGTTACGTTTCGATTATTGCTTATATTATTTAAAATAACAGTGTAACTTGCTTAACACTAAGGTATACTAGTTATAAGTATAAGCATGAATGAAAATGACTATAAACTTT
The DNA here is from genome assembly GCA_017993025.1 of Candidatus Saccharimonadota bacterium. Lineage (GTDB taxonomy): Bacteria > Patescibacteriota > Saccharimonadia > Saccharimonadales > SZUA-47 > JAGONL01. The sequence continues at coordinate 64 of JAGONL010000018.1, read as the reverse complement.
GGTTGCAAAAGTACGGTGGCTGGATTTTAATCTGGTTTTTTAGCCTTTTGGTTGTCGTTAGATG
>JAGONL010000076.1 GCA_017993025.1 Candidatus Saccharimonadota bacterium | reverse complement strand
AAGAACGAACAAGCACGAGTTGCTTTGAAAGAACTACGCACACTTCACGGAAAGATACAAAACGAGGGCAATCATGACTGAAGTTAGAGTCACGAGTCAAGAGTCACGAGTCAAGAGTTGCAGCTTTGTATTATTTGAAACCACTCGAGACTCTATGGAGACACTCCATGACTGATTTATATTTATTAGATTTTAAAGATTGGGGACGTGAATCTAACCGCAAAGGTTTTAGAAACGGTCTTATTAAAGCCGGCGAAGAAAACTCCCAAGTTGTAGCATTGTGTGCGGATTTGACAGGTTCTATACAGATGGACGGATTTGCTGAGAAATTCCCTGAGAGGTTTATTGAAGTAGGAATAGCCGAGCAGAACATGGTTACTGTAGCCAGCGGTTTAGCTAAAATGGGCAAAATACCATTTACAGCAAGTTATGCGGCTTTTAGTCCAGGTAGAAACTGGGAACAGATAAGGACTACTATTTGTCTTAATAATCAGCCTGTAAAAATTGTCGGAGCTCACGCCGGACTATACACAGGTCCAGACGGTGCCACTCATCAAATTTTAGAAGATGTTGCCTTGATGCGCGTATTGCCAAACATGGTTGTTATTGTGCCAAGTGACAGCGTAGAGACAGAAAAAGCCACTCTTGCACTCGCTAAGGACCCACGACCAGGCTATTTGCGACTAGCACGCGACGCATTTCCTGTAATCACTACCGAGAAAACACCTTTTGAAATAGGTAAAGCATATGTATTTTCCCCGGGAATGGATGTAACTATAGTTGCTAACGGTACCATGACGTCTGTTGCTATGGAGGCGGCTGAGAAACTATTTCATGACGGTATAGACGCTGAGGTTATACACTGTCCAACAGTTAAGCCACTAGATTCTGCAACTATTTTAACTAGTGTCAAGAAAACGGGCAAAGTAATAACTATAGAAGAGGGGCAAATAGCCGGGGGCTTGGGTTCCGCAGTAGCAGAGTTGTTAAGTGAGCATATGCCAGTACCGATCCTCAGGATGGGTGTAAATGATAAGTTCGGCCAAAGCGGTACACCCGAAGAGTTGCTTGAACATTATGGTCTAACGGTCAAACATATCATGATGAAAGCTCATGAACTTGTAGAAAAAATCTGATGCCTTGGCAGATCATAATATTATTATTTGTGCTAATTTCGAGCAACCGCGCAATACAAGTTAGAAGAATTGGTCTTCTAAAGAAAGATGTGTCTCTATACGCACTAGTCGTTTCGTTTACTTGTATTCTAATAGTTGGGGTTTTCACGGCTCTTATGAATTGGAACAAAATAGAACACACTAAGGCCATGGATGCATGGCCTTATCTTCTAGTGGGTGGATTATTATTCGCTATCCTTAATGTAATAATACTTAAATTGTATCGATATATTCCGGCATCAATCATGACTTTTACCACGCTACTCAACACACTATCTGTTCTGTTTTTTGCAACCATGCTAGGTGGGGAAACCTTAACGCCAAAACAAATATTTGGCGCGTTAATATTGTTTGTATCCGTGCTTATTGTCGGGTTGTTTGCAAAGAGTAATCAAAAAACAAATAAAAACGTCACAATTGGACTAGGAGTAGCACTATTTACGGCTTTGTTATTTGGCCCCGCAATTATGAATGAAAAATACTTAATTAGCAGAATCGGATTTAACACTTATGTTCTGTACGGATGGGGTTTTCAGGCGTTAACTGCTTATATAGTTGCTTTTGCGTTAAAAGACCGTAAAAAAATAAAAGAAAAATTAAGTCGTAGGATACACATAAATGTTTGGATTGTTGGTGTTTTGCTTGGAATGTCAGGATTTGCTTATGTAACTAGTTTGAGTAAATCTGGAAGTGCATCAACTATGGCTCTTTCGGGGACTGCAGTCATAGGAGTTACGGTATTTTTGGCGTATTTTATTTTAAACGAGAAAGAACACCTACGGCCAAAGATTGCCGGACTCGTGTTGAGCGCAGTAGGTTTGTCGCTACTTTTATCATAAGTTATTCGTATAATACGTTGCGCAATTAACCTTAAGCGGTTACAATAGACTGTAACAAAAGGTGGGGACAAAAAGTTGAGTCTAAGTTTAGAAGAAATGCGCGCAAATTGCGAATCGGCACGAGGTCTTATGGAGCGTGCACGCCGAGAGAAATTTGCTGTTGGTGCTTTTAATCTAGATAATCAAGAAACTCTCATTGCTGTAGTTAGAGCCGCTAAAGTTACAAATTCTCCAGTATTAGTAGAAGTAAGTCAGGGTGAGGTTGACGCCATTGGAATAAATAATGTGCGTGATATGGTTGATAACTACAAAGCTGAATTTGGTATTGAAATGTATGTTAATCTTGACCACAGCCCAAGCGTAGAGGCTGCCATAGCCGGTATTGATGCAGGTTTTGAGTTTATCCATATTGATGTATCTCAGGCAAATCACGAGGCTACTGACGAGGATATTATAAACGCCACCAAGGCGGTAGTTGCCCACGCAAACTTTACAGGAGCGCTAGTGGAAAGTGAGCCACATTATTTTGGTGGTAGTAGCAATGTACACACTGAAAATTTTGATTTTGATGAAATTAAGAAGACATTTTCAACACCGGAAGGTGCAATGCATTTTGTTGATGCAACAGGTATAGACACTTTTGCGGCGGCTATCGGCAATCTTCACGGTAGCTATCCAATACCTAAAGTTCTGGACTTGGAGTTGCTTGACAACATCAGAAGTGCAATAAACTGCAACATAAGTTTGCACGGAGGTAGTGGGACTCCTGGACATTATTTTGAAGAAGCAGTAAAAATTGGCGTGCAGAAGATAAATATCAATAGTGATATGCGTAAAGCTTACAGAGACACTCTAGAGAAAGTTCTAGCTGATAATAAAACGGAATATGCCGTAGTTAAACTTATGGACCAGGTAATCTCTGCAGTTCAAGAAGTCGTAGAATCAAAAATAGCGCTCTTTAACAGCGCAGGAAAGGCGAAAATAAATTAAAATGAGTGATAGAGATAATAAACTTGACGTTTTAAGTGTTGGCGACGTTGTAATAGATGCATTCATAGACCTAATTGATAAATATGAATATATTGTTCAGACCGATAAAGGTCCAATGTTGAATATCCCTCTTGGTACGAAAATCCCATACGATCATGCACAAGTAATAGCTGGTGTTGGTAATGCTGCAAATGGTGCTGTAGCATTTTCTAGACTTGGACTTAACACCGGATTTATATCTAATGTCGGCGCAGATGATTGGGGAAGAGAT
>JAGONL010000075.1 GCA_017993025.1 Candidatus Saccharimonadota bacterium | reverse complement strand
CTCCATACATGATGACAGACACAGGGCGTATGGAAGCCGGGCTGTCTAAACCAGCAATCGTTATTACAGACAAGAAAATCAGCAATATCCAAGAAATTTCCGGGCTAATGGAACAGCTTGTGCAGGCTGGGAAAAAGGAACTAGTATTAATCGCCGAAGATGTTGAGGGCGAGGCCATGACCATGCTCGTTTTAAACAAGCTAAAGGGTGTTTTCACGACCGTTGCTGTAAAAGCGCCAAGTTTTGGGGACCGACGTAAGGAAATTCTGCAAGACATTGCAGTTTTGACCGGCGCTACTGTTATTTCAGAGGAACAAGGACATAGTTTTGAATCTGTAAATTTAAGTTTTGTAGGGTCTGCGCGCAAAGTAATTGTTGGCAAAGATAGCACTACAATTGTTGAGGGGGCAGGGAAGCAATCTGCCGTCAAGACGCGCATTCAGGAAATTAATAGCCAGATTAAGGCTACACATGGCAAATATGATTTAAGCGAGTTAGAAAAACGCCGAGCAGCCCTAAGCGGTAAAGTTGCCGTAATTAAAGTTGGTGGCGCGTCAGAAACTGAAATTGAAGAGAAAAAATTCCGTGTAGACGACGCTGTTGCTGCGGTTAAAGCTGCAATGAGTGAGGGTGTAGTTGCCGGCGGTGGTGTAACTCTGGTTAATCTTGCAAGCGCAATTAAAACTATTAAAAATGATACTGAAAACGCTGGTGCACAGCTTCTAGCAAGGTCTCTAGAGCAACCATTTAGAATTTTGCTTGAAAACTCTGGCCTAAATCCTGACGAGTGGTTGCCGTTAGTGAAAAAAGCAAAACCGGGGCAGGGTGTAGACGTTAATAATCCTATCGTAATTGTCGATATGCTAAAGGCTGGCGTCGTAGATCCAGCAATGGTTACTAAACAAGCTGTTCAAAATGCTGTATCTATTGCCGGTACCAGCATGACGATGGGCGCGCTAGTTGTTGATGTGCCAGAGCAAAAATCTAGCCCTGAAATGTCCAACCAAATGGGTCTGGGGATGTAGCCTTACAGGTAGCAGGTAGGGCTGAGATTTTAGAGTATAGATTTTAGTGGCTAACGCTAGATACTTTCTATTTTCTACTTGCTACTTTTTTTGTAAGGTCGACTATCGGCCGGTTTGCAAGCCTAAGTGGTTGGTCTTCTGTTGAACGGTCGGCTTCAGGAAAAGCGGTGCGCATCATGTCTAAGAGTAGTGTAGGATCTTTTTCTATTGCAGTAATAAATGGGCTGCTTTCGGGCAGTCTTAGGCTGTATTGTGTGTATACTCCGTGTTTTCTATCTTTAGATTTTGGGTCAGGGTATCTTACGACAAAGACATATCGTTCATCTTTTTTATCATAAATTTTGAATACAACACCTTGAAAATTTTCTAGTCCAGTAAAGCGGTTAGTTGCGCTAGGTTTTTGAGGAACCAGCATTCCGTACTCTTTGTCGATTATTTGTATGTTGGCAAAAGGTATTGATTTATCACTAGTTCTTCCGCACGGGTCCCACGTCGGTGGTCTTGATCCAGCTTTTGTACCTACGCATCTGTAACCATCAAACACGCTTTTCCCGAACTTACCTGTTAGCGCATGTTGAGCTGTTGGGTCATTTATGAGTAGTTCAACCAACCGTTGTCTATTAGATGATACTTCCGGATTAACAGGTATTGTTTGTATATCGATACACGGCTCTTCATTAGCAGGCGTTTCAGACTCTAGATAGTCAATATTTACTTCAGGCACTAGTTTGTCTCGGTTTAATCGTATGTTTGCTAAAACACCAAGAGCAAATCTGTTTATTACTTTTTCATGAGGTAGGTCATAGAAAGCCCGAGTATTTTCAATTAAGGCTTCTTGCATCTTTGAATCGTCAAACCCAAATAGCCTAACCATTTCATCTCTGTAGCCGTTATAGTTATTATTCCAGGCATTTTGTGCGTCAGAGGATGATGCTCCAAGGGGCAGTGTAGCAATTTGTTGTTTTCTTTCTTTATAAAATAAATCAAAAGCTAGTTGAGTATTACCATGATTTTCATCAATATAATCCTGTAAGACAGTGGCTCGGCCCATTGCTCTTAGTAAGTACAGTATCCTGACTTGATATATATCAATCTCCACTCCTTCGTATTCTAGATAGCTCATCAACGGGCCAAGTTCTTCTTGTGCCATGCCGTATTTTATAGCTATTTCTAAATCTTTATCGTGCGGGTTCACGTTGATGACACTACCAGCTAGTCCGTAGTGGCTATCTACTAGCTCTCCTGGGCACCTACCACTTAGTGCTACCGCTAAGCCCTCTAACCTAGGATCAAAAAGAACACCAACATTGTACGCACCAGTAGTACCTGAATCTTTATTAAAATCTAAATGCGTCAACGCATAAGGGGCAAACTCCGACATAAAACATATATTAGCATAAAATGAATAAAAAAGCAATAAGACTATTGCTTTTTTGTAAATATTGTCGTACAATATAACTATTAAGGTGGGTGAACAAAAGGAGTTTCACTATTATGGCAATATTTAAACGAAGAAAAAACCAAACAGTTGCTGAATTGGAAGAGTACTACGCTTCTAAAAAAACACGTAGCGGTATGGCGTGGGTAATGGCTTTTACTAGTCTGCTTTTGACCATATTAGTAGTTGCTGGACTATTTTTTGGCGTTAGATGGGTATATCGTTCTCTGACTGATGACAACTTAGAGGTAACAGTTACGACTGTTGATGTATCTGGTGATCAAGAATCTAGTGATATGAATATTGATGAATCTGCTGAAAACAGTAATGAACCAGAACCTACAGAGAATTTCCCAAGCGTAGTTTCGGATGAGGCAGCCTCAACTACCACCCCAAGCACTTCTAGCCCCGTAGCGTCGGCACCTTCAACACCGGCAACAGGTGGTGGCAATATACCAAACACCGGTGCTGGAGAAGTTTTGATTGTTGCACCTATAATTGCAATGGTCGTTGGCTATCTTATATCTCGAAAATACCAGCTTCAAAATAAATAGAAACAATAGTTTTTATCAAGTTAAAGTATAATTTTAAATATGAAAAATTATTGTCATCTTTGTGGGGCTAAGTATTTGCAGGACAAAACTAATCCTCAGGAGTGCAGTAGCTGCGGTAATTTGAGTTTTGAAAACTCTATACCTTGTGCGGAAATTGCATTATTTGACGACCAGGGCAGGGTGCTTTTGGCTGTGCGCGGGGAAGAACCAAATAAGGGGAAATACGATTTGCCCGGTGGTTTTGTTATTTACGGAGAGACAGTAGAAACGGCTT
>JAGONL010000074.1 GCA_017993025.1 Candidatus Saccharimonadota bacterium | reverse complement strand
TCTAGCAGGCGATAAATCTTTACATCTTTGTCTATGCCTGCGCTTAAACCAATTGGGTTTTGGAAATTGATTCCAAATTTATCTATTTCAATTTTTTCGCTTTGGTATTTGAAAGAGGTTCTCATTAGCCAGTTAAAAACAGCTATGTTTTGAACTTTTGAACCAGTTTTAATCATTGACTCGTGCACCGAATCGGGGCTAATGCGAAACAATACCGGTTTTATGATGTACCGGTATGAAATGCTGCTAAACTTTGAAACAAGATAAATCATTACATATATAAGTATAGCCCAAAAAACCAACATATGTGTGCGTTAAATCACATACTTCTTGTGTTAATGGGAGTATTTTGAAACTATATGCACGGCCAAAAAGGTAAAGGAAAAACACCAAGATGCGTGCTTTCAGCTCGATTTGAAGGGACGGGAGATATTGTTAAAGCCCCTAGTGTTGTAGATATGGCAGTGGCACCATTGGAAATGTTTGCAAAAATTTTAGAGAGGGATGCACAGTTGGTAATTCATGCTGGCGAGCGAGCACTAGATTTTGCTGTAGGTGCTGGCTCTGCTGTTCTGCATTTTGTAAGGGAACCTACTGCCTAGCTTTGTTTAGCATTCTTTCAAATAACTCTTGGAAATGACGCTGTTCTTGGTAGCTTAGGGCACCAATAATCTGTGCTTGTGCCATATCTAGTGTTTCTACACTTTGCAGAAGTAGTTCTTCGCCCTTTTCAGTTAGCGATAGTTCACGCGCCCTACGGTTGCCCATAACTGATGCGACACTTATGAGGCCTTTTTTCTGTAGTATCTTTATCTGTCTGCTAATACTCGCTTCTGTCTGGTCTAGCTGGCTGGCTATCAAGTTCTGCTTGGCCAACATGTTACTACCTATAGCCTCTAGAACCTTGAACTGAGCAAATCCAATACCAGCCTGGGCTTTCAGATTTTCATCTGCTCGCTTTTCAAGTAAAAATGCTAGTTTGTGTATCTGCCAATATAATCGTGGATTCATGTTGTGAGCTCTTTTCGAGTATTTACCTGTTAAGTATTATACACGTGTTAGAACATAAGCAACATAGTAATGGCCATTAACGCCATACCAAAATCCTCTACGAAACTAATTGTCGACAGAGGTAGTTTTATGACATTGCCCAAACAAACACAATGTATTTTGTTTCCTTTTTTCAATGAAAGCAGCACACCAAGCCCACTAACTAGAGAAATTAGAATAACAAAAACGTCCACACCGGCATTATTGAGACCAAGAAGATAAATAAACCCTAGAATTAATTGTATAAACGGATATGAGAAACTGTAGACTAGACTTTTTTTAGCTATCAAATCGTAGCTCTGAAAGCCGTAGGCAAACTCTTTTAAACTGCTGAGTTTAAAAATTGCAAAAACAAAAAAGAAAACACCCATGAAACTTTCTAAAAACTGCTGAACGGTCATACCTACTATTGAAGAATGAACAGTAGAAAGAGTAAAAATACCGAAAATAATTAATCCAAATTTAAAATACTCAATTTTAGTGTTTGTATCGGTCATTTGATGGTGCTGTTGTTGGTTTTTGTCGTTATGCACTGCATGATTATGGTGGTTTTCATGCTGTTGATGGTCTGATTGTTTATGAGTTTTTTTATGTATATGATTTTTCATGCCTCCCCCTTCTGCTTACTGCTTACTGCTTACTGCTTACTGCTTACTGCATATAGTTTATACCAATCCTCTAAAGAAAGCGCTTGTGCTCTTAAACCCGGGTCTAAGTCCGCTTTTTTCATTAAATCAACAGCTGTATCTTTGTCGATACCCAAACCACCACTTAGAGAATTACGCAGGGTTTTACGTTTTTCAGAAAACCCAGCCTTAATGAGTCTAAAAAAATCTTGCTCATCTTCCTTTTGGAATTTTAGTTTTTTCTTGCGATATAACTGTACGACTTGCGAATCTACCTTTGGTGGCGGGGTGAAAAACCTTGCCGGTACTAAAATAGACGATTTGCAGTCAAAATAATACTGCGCAGTTAGGCCTAAAATAGACATTTGCCCGGGGAGCGCACACAGTCTTTCAGCCACTTCTTTCTGAATTAAAAGCACAGCAACCACGGGCGGATTAGAAGTTTCACTGATTGAACGTATTAGATGACTTGTTAAGTAATAAGGTATATTTGCAACAATTTTGTAGCCTTTGGGAAGTGAGTCAAAATTGAAAGTACGTATGTCCCCTTCCCTAACCTTAACTTGTGAAGTATTAGCAAATTTTACCTTCAAGAGTCCAATTAAATCCTGGTCAAACTCTAAAGCGGTTATTTCTGCCCCTGTTTCTGCCAGTTTTTCAGTTAAAGTTCCATGCCCCGGACCTATCTCTAATACTGAATCCCCTTCTTGAATATCAGCGCAATCAACAATAGACCGCAAAATAGTGCCGTCATTCAGCCAATGCTGCCCCAAAGATTTCTTCGCCTCAGTCTTATCCGCCATAGACTAATTGTAACCTATTTTAGGCTTTTGCTTATCTCTGAATAGGACAGCCTTTAGCGGCCGTGGCGTTTTTTGCGTTGTTTTTTAGTTTCTGTAGTTAGAGCAATCAGTCCTGTTCCTCCTACAACTGCACTAGCAATAACAACTCCTATTACATTTCCATCTAAACTATCTGATGGATTCTCCTCTATTGCTTTCGCTGTTTCAATAATTTTCTCTTTTGTAAAAACCGCCGTATACCCCAAAGAATTATTAACAATATCGGGAGCTACTTGGCTTTCTACTAATACTCTACAGCCTTCGGTATCTAGACCCGTATTTGCGCAGTCTTCAAGATTTATAGCGGTTTCCATTCCAGCCTTGTAGTTGTCATCATTAACTCTATCTGCAAACCAAAAACCGGAGGAAACGCTTAGTCCACCCCCGACTAATAAAACTGCTTTTGTGTTCATGAAATTTATTATATATCGTTTTTGTTCAAAGTAAACTTGTTACGTTTTAATATTGCTTTAATGTGTTTTGGGTGACGCTGAACGAGATAAGATCGCCGTTCATCCGACCTTTAGTTACATAGATATGAGGATTGCAGGCTGAGATAGAATTTTCGTTCTTCCGAAATACCTTACAATAGTTTGTGTTGGTGAATTTACTTCGCCATAAGCAAACACAGTTTCCGGGGGAGAACAGCCGGAACGTCGGATTTATTCCGATGTCCCGCGCATTAGGAGGGGGTATCCCCTTCCTAAAGAGCAACGCGACAGTCTACCACCAACCCTGCACTTGCCACGCGCTATACGCCCCAGCCCAACTACCATATCGCCCCGTAGCATACCCCGTACACCACTTGAGCTGAGTTATAGGGTTTGTCAAATAATCAGCACCAGCACTAGACATCTTACTTGCAGGCAATGCCTGACATAAACCGTAAGCACCTGAATAG
>JAGONL010000073.1 GCA_017993025.1 Candidatus Saccharimonadota bacterium | reverse complement strand
CTAGCTGCACTTAACAATGTCAGTGTATAATATTAAAAAGACTGTAAACTGTAAACCGTAAACTGTATACTATACTTATGATTGACATACAAATACTTAGAGACAACCCCGATTTAGTAAAACAAAAATCAGCGGAGAAAAGAGTCGATGTAGATATCGATAGAATTTTGAATGTCGATATTCAGTATCGCGATTTGCTTTCCCAGGTAGAATTATTGCGCCAAAAACGCAACGAGATTAGTTCTAGAATGAAAAACGGCAAACCCGATGCAGAACTTATCGAGCAGGGCAAACAACTCAAAGTAGAGCTAAGCGACCGTGAAGAATTATTAGAAAAATCAAAAAATGAACTGAACAGTTTAATGTACCAAGTACCAAACCTGCACTTTGACGACGTGCCAGTTGGCGTAGAGGGCGAAGGGGTAGAAGTCAGTCGTTTTGGCGATTGCGAAACTACTGGGGGCATTGACCACCAAGATTTTGCGACCGCGCGCGGATGGTTAGATTTTGAAGGTGGTGCCAAAGTAGCTGGTGCGAAGTTCTATTTTCTAAAAGGAGACTTAGCGCTACTTGAAAATGCCATACTTCAGTACGCCATAGAACTGGTCACTAAAGAGAATTTTCAATACATTACCGTGCCGCATTTGGTTAATTCTAGAACTGCCCAAGGCGCTGGTTTTTCACCACGCTCTGATAAAGAGGGCAACGAGTACTTTGTCGAGGGCGAGGATTTGTCTCTGATAGCAACCGCCGAAATGCCGTTAACCGGGCTTCATGCAGACGATATTATTGATGAGGATAAATTGCCAATTCTATATGCCGGATACAGCGCTTGTTACCGCCGTGAGGCCGGAACTTACGGCAAACATACACGCGGGCTTTTCAGGGTGCATCAATTTAACAAACTTGAGCTTTACGCATTTTGTAGCCCAGATAAAAGTGCAGAAATGCACCAAAGAATATTATCTATAGAGGAGAGAATATGGCAAGAAATTGGCATACCGTATCACGTCATTAATATTCCAAGCGGAGACTTAGGTGCGCCAGCTGCTAAAAAGTACGATATAGAATACTGGTCTACGGTAGATGGTGCGTTCCGTGAACTTACTAGCTGTTCTAACTGTACAGATTTTCAAACTCGTAATTTAAATATACGAGTCCGTAGGAAAGATGGTAATATTGAGCTGGCTCACTCGCTAAATGGCACCGCGGTGTCGATGGCAAGAACTCTAGTCGCAGTTATTGAGCATTATCAGAACCCTGATGGGACACTGCGCATTCCACAAGTTATACAAAAATATATGGGAGGAAGACAAACAATATGATTGAAAATATAGCAATTACAGGAATCAAAGCTGACGTCACTAAAGATTTAGAGCGTTATATATTTAAAAAAATCGGTAAACTAGACTGCCACATTAAGCGTGCACAACGCCCAGACGTTAGAGCAGACGTAAAACTTAGTGAAGATGTCAGCAAAAAAAACGGCAAAAAGTGCACCTGCGAAGTCATACTGCATATACCTGGCGCAAGGCTAAAAGCCGTAGAGACTACTATGAACATGTTCGCTGCAGTCGACATTGTCGAAACAAAGCTACAAAATCAGCTAAAGAAACAGAAAGAAAAGCATTCCCAATCCAGCGACAAACATATGAATTCACGTGCTCGTCGTCTTTTTGGCAAATTAAACCGCAGAAAACTTCACGTTAAATAGAATACACCAAAAACCGAAATCGAATGGACATAAATCTCCTCGCGTTGAACGGTGTTGTTGCGCTATAATATCTACAAACGAGTAGTAGGTGGTAGCTAGTGTCATGTATTGATACTGAGCAAAGCTCGGACCACACCAATTAAAAGGGGTATAGAAATTAAACTATGAAGAAATTTGTAAAAAAAGTTCTCGGCGATCCAGAGGCAAAAACACTAAAGCGTCTCAAGAAACGTATAAAAGACATTAATTCCCTTGAGCCCAGCTACAAGAAACTGTCAGACACTGCACTTCGTAAAAAAACAGAAGAATTCAAAAAAACCCTGACAGAAAAAGGCCAAACTCTAGATACGATATTACCAGAAGCCTTTGCTGCTGTTCGTGAAATGGCATGGCGCCAAATCCAACAAAGACATTATGATGTCCAGCTTGTCGGAGGTATGGTTCTACATGAGGGTATGGTTGCTGAGATGAAAACTGGTGAAGGAAAGACCCTTGTTGCCACACTACCAGTTTACCTAAATGCACTTACTGGCAAAGGTGTCCACGTTGTTACTGTCAACGAATACCTAGCTCGTCGTGACGCTGGCTGGATGGCCCAAATTTATAGCGCCTTAGGTTTAAGCACAGCAGTTATTATCCCTGATCATAGCTTTATTTTTGATGCAGAGTACGTTAATGAAGAACAAGAAGACCCACGTTTTAGGCACCTAAAACCTTGTTCACGTCAGCAGGCATATTCTGCAGACATTACCTACGGCACAAACAACGAATTTGGTTTCGACTACCTCCGTGACAACATGGTTCGTGAAGTAGACCAGCTACGTCAAAGAGATTTAAACTATGCTATCGTTGACGAAGTAGATTCAATCCTTATCGACGAGGCTCGTACTCCATTGATTATTTCCGCACCATCTGCAACCAGCGGTGCCAGCTACGAACAATTTTCTAAATTAGCACGCCAGCTTAAGCGCGATAAACACTTTGAAGTCGACGAAAAGCGCCGAGCAGTAGTACTAACAGACGCCGGTATAACCTACATAGAAAAAGCTCTTGGAATTAGCAACCTCTACGATACGCAAAATATCCGCACCATTTACCACCTAGACCAAGCTTTGCGGGCAGAAGCGCTTTTCAAACGTGATAAAGATTACGTGGTTACCAATGACGGAGAGATTGTCATCGTTGATGAATTCACCGGTCGTTTGCTTAAAGGACGTCGTTATAACGAAGGTTTACACCAGGCAATCGAGGCAAAAGAGCACGTAGAAGTTCAAGAAGAATCTATGACACTTGCAACAATCAGCTTCCAAAACTACTTCAGACTATATTCAAAGTTGTCTGGTATGACAGGTACAGCCAAGACAGAAGAAGAAGAGTTCCATCAAATTTATAAACTAGAAGTTATAGAAGTTCCAGCTAACAAACCACTAGTTAGAGATGACCATCAAGACAAGATTTATAGAAGCAAAAACGGCAAATACGAGGCAATAATTGCTCAGGTCAGAGAACTCCAAGAAAAGGGTCAGCCAGTGTTAATCGGAACGGGTGCTATTGAGCACAACGAAGAACTAAGCAAACGTTTGAAAAAGGCTGGTATTAAACACGAGGTTCTGAACGCTAAAAACAACGAGCGTGAAGCTCATATTGTTGCTGGAGCCGGCCAAAAAGGCGCCGTAACACTGGCTACTACCATTGCCGGTCGTGGTACGGATATCGTACTAGGTGACGGTGTACAGGGCTTGGGCGGTTTGTTTGTTGTTGGCTCTGAACGCCAT
>JAGONL010000072.1 GCA_017993025.1 Candidatus Saccharimonadota bacterium | reverse complement strand
GTGCACGTAATCAAAAACGGCCCTAAGATAGGCGACAAGCATGTAAACAGTGGCGGTAGCCATAGCGATGATATCGACACGCTACGATTAGACGGAATCAAAAACCGCTAGCAATTTTGAGTTTTTTATCTCTTAGTGCTTAATCATGCTTGGGCGGAAGGTTAGCCAGAATAGAAGTCCAGCAATAATCATTAAACTAGACGCTACAACTGACGGCAACCAAATGGCCAACGATGCTATATAACCGCCCAAAATTGCCGGTATACCCTGCGCTAGGGCCTCTACACTCGACAGAATGCCCATGGTCTCCCCCTGGATGTTGGCGTCCGCTACAGAGCTTACAAGCGCTGTCATGTTAGCCATAGTAAGTGCCACAAATAACGGAATTAGTGGCGAAACAACTAATGCACCAGTTGTTGAGGTTACTCCCAGGATAACAAGTACAGATAGTGCTACACCAAATAGTGAGAACCTAATAACCTGATAGTTTTTTAATCTCTTTGCTACGAATGGAATAAGCGCACCCTGAAAAACAGCAATCCAAATACCAATCAAACTAAAGTAATCTGCGACGTTAGCCGGGGTAAAGCCTTCTATGCGGTCTATCATTGTAAAGCTAAAGAACGTGGTGAAAAATGTAAATCCACCGCTGAAAAGAAACGCTACAGGCAAAACAGTTCTAATGCCCGGCAACATTATTGCGCTTTTAATGTCACTAAGCGACTTGTGCCAGATTACTTTGGCTGTTTTCTTAATCTTCAAAGTTTCTGGTAGAACAAATAACACTAGTGCGACGTTAATTAAAGCAATAATTGACGCAAACCAAAATGGCAATGCAGGCGTAAACCAGCTAGGTGTAGTCAAAGCTTGGAAACCAAAAATATTTATAAACGGAATACCTGCGGACGACAGCCTGCCGCCTAAATAAGGACCTAGAACAAAACCAATACCAAACATGGCGCCTATCAAACCAAAGTTTCTGGTGCGCGTTTTTGGCGTGCTGACATCGCTGACAACCGCCCTGGCAACTGCAATATTACCACCCGTGATACCGTCGATTATTCGTCCTAAGAACAACAGTGGTATATTTTTTTGAATAACACCGATTGCAAAAATTGCGTAGCCTATTGAAGTACCAAATAAGCTAAGAGCCAAAACTATTTTTCGGCCATGTTTATCACTTAGTTGACCTAAAATTGGTGCGGACAGGAAAGTAAAAATAGAATATAGCCCAGCAAGCCAACCGACCATAATAAAGCCGTCTTTAATGCTCCAGTAATCTGGTATTACCTGAAATTTACCCGGCAAAACTAATGCAGCAAAAACTGGTATCAGAATCGCAACGCCGACAGCGTCCAGAAATACTGTAAATAGCGCAGACGGTAGTGCGCGTGATTCTAATGATTTACTAGATTTTAATTTAATCCCCATATATCCCCTGCTCACTTTATTTTATATAGTATCTATTAAAACTATATCACAGACACAATAAAAAATATTAATTTTCTCCAAATTTGCTTGATAAATGCCACAAATTGCAGTTTTTACATCTGTAAACATTCAGTTTAGACCCATGCTGGTGCCCTGCCACGGTCGCCGTAGTCACCGCTTCCCTCTTTGAGTCAAAGGACATTTTATCGCTACATTTAAGTTTTTGCTCGTCGTCCATAAACACTATTATACTGTCATAAAGAAAATGATATATAATTTAAATTTTGATATTGCTTGCGCTTTGTGCTATAATATACGCTACAGGTGATTTATTCATCTAGATATGCGGGGTTGAATTTAAGCTCGACATTGGATTAACAAGTTGGAATGGCAAGCCGGGTTTATCTGCACGTTAGTCGGATTAAACAAAACAGATGCAGAAAAAATTTCAGCATTCAGCAAGGCGTTGAACAGCGAATTCGCTAGTCGAGTAGCTAATCAACAATTTGCGCTAGCAGCCTAATTTATTAGACTGCGACTCATTGTTCTAGACATCAGATATGGAACAGAGTCTTATAGCATCTGATTGCTCATATACTCGCCACCTTAGAGTATGTGCTAAGACTATAAGGTTGCTGTTTGTATGTATTTTGTCTATTTAGACCATACAAACCTAAGAACGCTAAATAGAACAAGCTTGTAGTCATCCAATGAATTAACTAATGGACGCGAGGGGCAGAACCTCGCCAACTCCACCATTAAAAACGCCTGAGATTATCTCGGGCTTTTTTATTTATTAAAATCTACTGAATTTTTCGGTATCGCCAAACTGCTAGTGGAACAAAAACGAGTAGAATACCTAATACCCAAAGTAGGGTGTGCCATATGTAGTCAGAGCCGTTAGGCACGCCACCCTGAGTTAGGTGACGTACGGCGTTAACAACTTGTGTAACGGGCTGGTTTCTAGCAAAAACCTGTAGCCAATCGGGCATGGTTTCTACTGGCACAAAAACTGAACTTGCGAAAACTAACGGGAAAACCCACAAAAATCCAGCAACTTGGACGGTTTCCGAATCTTTAAGTAGTAAACCTATGACTGCACTTATCCAGCTGAAAGAATATGCAAATACAACAACCAAAAGAAGTGACGCTACAAAGCTGATTAGCCCTTCTTGGAACCTAAAACCAAGTAAAAATCCGACACCAGACATAAGAGTTATTACAAAAATATTTCTAACTGAATCCGCCAGTGTTCTACCCGCTAATACTGCATAGCGTGCTATAGGAAGACTTCTGAAGCGGTCAATTACACCCTTACCTAAATCTTCTGCCAACCCAACACCTGTTTGTATCGCGCCGAATAGCGCAGTTTGAGCCAAAATACCCGGAAGAAGAAAATTGATATAAGTTATATCGCTACCCCTGCTTACCGCGCCACCGAACACGAAATTAAAGAGCAGTAAGAAAATAATAGGCTGAATAGAACTAAATATTAGTAGTTGCGGGATTCTAAAATTACGTTTTACGTTTCTTTTAACCAACTGCATTGTGTTGCTAAAACCACTCATGAACTTGCCCCGCTCTGGTCCTCTGTTACGGCCATGAATACGTCATCCAGCGTAGGTCTGTGCAAACTTAGTTCTTCGGCATTGATATTTGATTTTTTTAGCTGTCCAGCAACCGTCAGCAGGTCTTCTGCACCCGAAAGAGTTTTTAGGCGTATACGACGAGTTAATTCATCCACGAGAACTTCCCTGCCCATAGCGCTTTCTAGTATTTTCTGCGTTTTCTGCAACTCTTCATTCTTAACCTTTAGCTCTATAACATCTTGACCGAGGCTTTGTTTAAGCTCTTCTGACGTACCTTCAACTATCATTTTCCCCTTGTCGATAACATAGATATAATCACAAAGCGCGTCGGCTTCATCTAGATATTGCGTGGTGAGCAAAATTGTCACGCCCTGGCTGACCAAATCTCTTATAATATTCCAAAGCTGAATTCTAGTGCGCGGATCAAGCCCTGTGGTTGGTTCGTCTAGAAACAAAACTTTAGGGGTGGCAACCAAACT
>JAGONL010000071.1 GCA_017993025.1 Candidatus Saccharimonadota bacterium | reverse complement strand
GGTTTAATCACGCGGATTACGCAGGCTATAGCTTGAAAGGGGAGCTGACTTTTTAGTTAAAACCAATCGTCGGCAGCACGTCTGGAATCCGCGCCACCTTGTCTGCGACGCTCATACTCATAGTTTCTTGGCACAACAGCTAGTTTTAACTTGCCTAAATCGCCAGGTAGAATTTCATGTCTTGGGTCACTGACCACTTTTAGTGGATAACGGTTTACAAAATCAGGATGTTTTATGTCAGCTACTGTATGTCCCATAATTATTGTGTAGTCACTTAGATTAAATGGTTTTTCTTCCATGGATTGACGCCATTCATCCCTTTTTTCTTCTTCAGATTTTCCTAAGCTCATAGCCCTATTTGCGACTGCCAGTAATTCCGGTAACTCTGAAAGTATTTTACCAACAGCAGTCCTATTGTCCGCCATAAAAGCCTCTTTCATATAAGCAAAAGACTCTACGAATTTTCTAATTGCAGGGCTTGCATACATTCTCTCAGCTAAAACGTCGGAATAATAATAAGGAATATGCATTTCATCAATTTTGGCTTTAAATTCTTCGACTTTATCCACTTCGACTGGCACTTTATCTAGAGCAAGTAATGCTCCGCCCCATTCACGAATTTCTCTCAGCACTTTTTCTACGGGTCTTTCAGGGGTTGCCATTGATAGAGCGATAAAAAACATCGCTTCTTCGGTACTAGGCAAATCCTGAAAACTAATTCTTAACCGTTGGTTTTCATTCATCCATCTTTTAGAGGGTCCAACAAAACTACCTTTGCTGATACCAAGCCGATACTTAATTATCTCAAATAGTTCAGTCGGACGAGGAGAAAAGGTATCTATTGTTTCAACTAGTTTGGTAATGCCACCATCAATAATTACATCGTAGTCAAAACGCATAGGATCCATATAAATATAACCGTCTGTGTAGAGGCTAAATCTTTCGCCAAAGATATCTTCTAAGGGTTCTAGTTGTTTATACCAATTAATCTGCTCGGGGTTTGGGATGTCAGACATAACTTAAAAACGACTCCTTGTTTGTAACATTTTTACTCCTATTAACATTCAAACGCAAGCATGAGCAGTTTTGCTCCTCCAAGTGCTAAAATAGTAGGTAGATATGGAAGATAAACCAACAGACCAAGAACCAAATTTAGAAACGGCTGAAAAACCAGAAATGAACAGTCACGAGTTGGAGTTTAATAACGACGCTAGTATTGATGAGGCCGTTGATAAAATTGTTAACGAAGAAGGTGACGAGCTACTTGCCGTAGAGGATAAAATCCGCGGCGTTGAATTTGCGCCACCAGTGAAAAAAACTGGGTTTGGAGCAAAAATAAAGTCGTTAGGTGCTAAATGGTGGAATAACAAACGCCTACGATACGGCACACTAATCGGACTAGTATTATTAGTAATCATTGCTATGTTTGTCCCGGTCACACGCTATGGAATTTTAAATACAGCAGGCGTAAGAGTTAGTTCTAGCATGACGGTTGTTGATAGCATAACTGGCCTTCCGCTCAAAAATATTCCGGTAAAAATTCAAGGCCAAGAACAAAAATCTGATGAAGAAGGATATGTAAGCTTTTCTAAACTAAAACAGGGCAAGACCAACATCGTTATAGATAAACGGGGCTACGCATTGCTTGATAAAAACATCACTCTTGGCTGGGGCAGTAACCCGATTGGTGAACAATCAATAACTGCAACTGGCTCGCAATATACTTTTCTGCTCGTTGATTGGCTTAGCGGTCAACCTGTAAAAAATGCCGAAGCAACGAGCGGTGAAGACGTGGCACAGTCTGACGAAGAAGGGCGGATTATTCTTACAGTCGGCGAACTAAGCAGTGAGACAACTGCGGATATATCCGCAGAAGGCTACCGAAAAGAAACGTTTAACCTGGATGAATTAAATCAAGGCGAGACAATAATCAAGATGGTAGTAGCAAAAAAGCACACCTTTGTTAGCAACAGGAGTGGTGAATATGATTTATATAAAATTGATGTAGACGGCACAAACGAAGAAGTATTACTCCCAGCATCTTCAAAAGAGAGAGAAGTGCCGTTTGTGTTAAGTCACCCAACCAAGGACGTAGTCGCATATATTTCCTCACGTGACGGAGACGTAAATAGTGGCAATTTTGTGCTTGATGGCTTGTTTATAATTGACGCAATCAACGGCGAGACGTACAAGGTTACGCGGTCTGAACAAATACAATTAATTGGCTGGTCCGATAACAAACTAATATATGTAGCTGTTATAGAAGGTGTAAGCGCTGGCAACTCCCAGAGAAGCAAACTTATTAGTTACGATTTAGATACAAAAGAGCGTGTGGAGCTTGCCAGTTCCAACTATTTTAACGATGTAAAACTAATAAATAAAACTGTATACTTCGCTGTTTCTAGTTACGCCGTACCGCAGTCCCAGGCCAAGCTTTTTTCTATAGATACTGACGGGAAAAACAAGAAAACTCTCGTTGAAGAACAGGTATGGTCCATCATTAGAAAAGATTACACCAACCTACAGTTTAGTGCAGTAGATTTGCGTTGGTATGAACAAGAAATTAGTGGTGAAGTTAAGAAACTTGACGTAGCTCCAGTAACCAGAACCAGTAGAAGCTATAGTGTCTCTCCGTCCGGCGAAAAGGCAGTTTGGGTAGATATACGTGACGGAAAAGGTGTGTTATTACTATATGACACAGTTCAAAAAACAGAATCAGTAATACTTACAAAGTCCGGGCTTGGTAGCCCAGTTGAGTGGCTAAACAACTCCACTCTTGTGTACAGAATAAGCACCGTCCAGGAAACTGCTGACTATGTTTTTAGCATCGAAGGCACTGAATCGAAAAAGATAGCCGACGTAATCGGCAATCAATCTAGATATTTTTATTAAAAAAGCTGTATAGCACAAAGTGCTTATGCTACAATAACAGAGTAACTTACGGGAGAAAAATGTGAAAATAATAAAAACCTTTGTTTTTTTAATTGCTTTATTTGTGACTATACCACTTATATCAGCTAGCGCGCAGGTAGAAACACAAGATATAGAAGCAACTACTGAGATTGCTGAAACTATAAGTGCAGAAGATAAATCTACTGGTAGAACCGAGAGACTCGAAAGCTACAAAGCAAAAGTAGCTACCAAGCTTGCTGACGCTCAGGCTAAACGAATAGTTGCGCGTTGTAAAACGGCACAAGTTAAAATATCCGCCTATAGAAAAACAGCTACAACATTAGTAGAAAACCGAACAAACGCATACATCAGAATTGGTGAAAAACTGGACGCATTACTAGTTAAAATGCAAATGGCTGAGTTAAATACAGTGACACTTGAAACAGCTCGTGAAGATATGCGTGCGGATTTAGTAACTTTGAATACTAGTTTTGAAAATTATGATACAGCTCTTGCAGATTTAGAGGCCATGGATTGTGCTTCTGACCCAGATTCGTTTAATGCTGCACTTGTCGAAGCTAGAAATTTGCAAGCGTCACTTAAAACCCAAGCTCAGGAGTTTAGACAATTTGCGTCAGAG
>JAGONL010000017.1 GCA_017993025.1 Candidatus Saccharimonadota bacterium | reverse complement strand
TGCTTTGTTCTTAAGTTCTTCAAAGCAAGCCCAAAACTAGAAAACGGTTGTAAGTCTGATTTTTTCATATCCTAAAATATATTATACGAAAAATACCCCTACCGTAGCAACCAGGGTATAATAGATATAATAACCCATGAAATATTTAGAAAAAATATCACTTAAAAATTACTCAACTATGAGATTAGGTGGCAACGCACGTTATTTATGCGAAGTTCATTCAGAAGATGATTTGTTGCAAGCTTTGGATTTTGCCCAAAAAAAATCGCTAATGATTAAGGTTATAGGCGAGGGGAGCAATATAATTTGGTCAGAACATGGATATGACGGCCTAGTTATTGTAAATAAAATTTTAAAGTTTGATATTAATGGCACAGAAGTAACTATAGGTGCTGGTGTGGAATGGGACAGCGCAGTTGCGCAAACCGTTGACGAAGGACTATCTGGAATTGAACTTTTGAGCCTAATTCCAGGAACTACAGGCGCTACTCCTGTACAAAATGTAGGCGCATACGGTAGAGAAATTAGTGACGTTTTAGTTAGTTTACGGGCATTTGACGCTAAAATTGGTGATTTTGTTGAAATTTCTAACGCCGAGTGTGCTTTTGGGTATAGATCTAGTCGTTTTAATCAAGCAGATGCCGGGCGTTTTATAATTACTTCGATAACTCTTGGGCTTAGCGAAAAAAATCCTTCACCGCCATTTTATGAAAGTCTGCAGAGATTTTTTGATGTAAATAAAGTTCCCGAATATACTCCAAAAGTTGTCCGTGACGCTGTAGTTGCTGTCAGAACTGCAAAATTACCGGACCCAGACGTAATAGCAAACAACGGCTCTTTTTTCTCGAATCCGGTTGTTGATTTTGAAAAGTTTGAACTTTTAAAAATTAAATTCCCTGAAATAGTTGGCTGGACTGCAAAAGATGGAATCAAAATATCTGCTGCATGGATGATAGAAAAGGCGGGGTTAAAGGATTTTCACGACCCCGATACAGGCATGGCTACATGGGCTGCTCAACCGCTTGTTCTAATTAATGAAAGTGCTAAAACTACAGATGATTTAATTAAATTTAGAGACAAAATTATCGAAACCATACAAGAAAAATTTGAAATCACACTTAAACAAGAACCAGAGCTGGTAAATTAGCCTAAATGGACGAAACGAAACTTTCAAGAAAAACTCTTGGCCTAGCGTTGCTAGGAGCTGTTTTGCTTATAGTCACTGTGTCGATAGCCTCTTTTATTGTTATTCAAAGATATGACCGCTACCGCTTAAGTTCACTTGGTGATATTCAACCACAATCAGTTGCTATTGTTTTTGGAGGTGGTGTCACCGAAACCGAGCCCTTGCCACTATTAAAAGACCGTTTAGATAGTGCCAAAAAATTATATGACGCTGGCAAGGTGTCTAAAATTTTGCTTTCTGGTGATAATAGGTTTCTAGACTATAACGAACCAACTGTCATGTATAACTACATGCTAAGCCAAGGTTTAAGTTCATCTGTACTGCAAGTTGATTTTGCGGGTAGAAGCACCTATGAAACATGTGAGAGAGCTGTGAAAATATTTGGGCTAAAAAAGGCGATTTTAGTGTCAGAAAGCACTCATTTGCCTAGAGCCATTTATCTTTGCAGAAATTTTGAGATGGAAGCTTATGGCTGGGCGAGTGACGGAGAAGCTGCCTCCGGTTTGCAAATTGGACAAAGATTTAGAGAAATTCTTGCGCGCAATAAAGCTCTCTTTAACACCTACATTATCGGTGAAAAAACTGTATTAGGTGATAAAATTACACTGTAGTTGCATCAACAAAAACAGGTAATGCTCTGGTAAGAGTAACCTCAGATTCATCATCGCCTCTATAAGAGTTTAAAACTGATATAACACCCAGCGATAACACACTTGTAGATTCATCAAGTGGTAAGTTTTCAGTTGTTTCAGTGCCTAGTGGTACCAGCTGTATTTTTGCATCTGTCAACGCGCTTCTGAATCCTTTAAGATCAAATGGTTCTAAGCTTATTCCGAACGGACTAAGCCTTATTTCTTCCTGTCTGTCTGAGGCAAGTCTTCTAGCAAGTTTAAGGATTTGTGCAGGGTCAGTTTCAAACATAGTGTCAGCTGGCGGACTAACAGCTTCTAATGTTCTGAGTCTTGTTATGTTACAAGGCCCCGTACTAATTGGACACGTTAAGCCTTTCCTAGATTGTACTGCATTAGGGCCCGTCCAGGCGCCAATGTTAACACCTAAAAAAGACGAACCACCAAGAGATATATAAAATGGACTCCCGAGTATAAACCCAGAACCTCTATGTTCTTTCCAGTTTTTCCACAAATAGCTCTGTGTAAGCGGAGCTAATTCACCTCTATATACTTCGGATTTCATAAAAAGATAATACTACTCGTTTGCAAAATATGCAAATTACTAGTTAGGTAGTGGGAAATTTTTTGTGAATTTAGTGATTGTTTCGTGAAGGTTTTTTAGATATTTTTCGTTTGTTGAATTTTTGACTGCTTCATCAATCCAGACAGCTATCTGTTTCATTTCGTTTTCTTTCATGCCTCTGGTTGTTAGCGCAGGTGTACCTAAACGTATACCGCTTGGGTCAAACGGTGAGCGGGGGTCAAATGGAACAGTATTCTTGTTTACTGTAATTCCAGCTGTGCTTAATGCTTTCTCTGCCTGCTTTCCACTTATGTCTTTGTTGTTAAGGTCAACCACCATCAGGTGATTGTCTGTGCCACCAGTTACTAGATTGAATCCTAGGCTAATAAGTTCTTTTGAAAGAGTTTTAGCGTTTTTAGCTATCTGATTGCCATACAGCTTAAATTCTGGAGTTAGTGCTTCGCCTAGAGCCACAGCAATTGCTGCCGTTTGGTGGTTATGTGGACCACCTTGTAGCCCTGGTATTATTGCTCTGTCGATTAGCGAAGGGATATTTTCTTTTGTTCGTTCTGGTTTTTTCAAAGGGTTTGATTCATTGCCGTTGCACAAAATTAATGCTCCACGTGGGCCACGCAAAGTTTTGTGGGTAGTGGTCATTACGACGTCGACTATCCCTACAGGGCTGGGGTGGTCGCCAGAAACAACCAGACCGCTGATGTGAGAAATATCAGCTGCCAACCAAGCACCAACACTATCGGCAATTGCTCGTAATTTTTTCCAGTCAATAATTCGAGGGTATGCTGTTGTGCCAGCCATGATTAGCTTTGGTTTATGCTCTAACGCTAACTTGGCAATTGCTTCGTAGTCCATAAACCCATCCTTGTCAGTGGTGTACTGGACGGAATTATAGTAAGTTCCAGAAAAGTTAACTTTTAAGCCATGCGTCATGTGCCCGCCAAAGTATAATGACATGCCCATAACTGTGTCGCCCGGGTCAACTAACGCAAAATAGATTGCCTGGTTTGCGGGTGAACCGGAGTGTGCTTGTACGTTTGCGTGAGTCACACCAAATAGTTGTTTCGCCCTGTCCCTAGCGATGTTTTCTACCTGGTCTACGAATTCACACCCAGCATAGTAGCGCATGCCTGGGTATCCTTCAGAATATTTGTCGGTAAGGATTGAGCCTGATGCTTCGCGTACAGCTTTACTACTGTGGTTCTCGCTAGGTATCATTTCTAGGCCGTTGGTCTGCCTACGCTCTTCAGCTTCTATTAGTTCTAGAATTTTTTTATCTTTTAACATATCGATACGTCTCCCTTTTCATATTTATATTATAAATAGCGATATGTTATTAATTAAATCATGTTTTCTATTGTACTCCACCCATGGTGGTAGTGACTAGGTCTAATACACAATATATCAAGTGTGATATAATCTACAAACATGAATAATACCAATACACGTTTAGGTGCTCTAGTTTCTGAGTTGCGTCAAATTAGGGGTTTGACACAGGCAGAATTTGCTCAAAAACTAGGAACTTCTCAATCCGCCGTTAACCGTATAGAAAAAGGCGGGCAAAACCTATCTCTAGATATGTTGGCGAGAATAAGTGAAGTTCTGCACAAACCATTAATTTCAGTTGGAAATCAGGGAGTTAATCTACGAATTGATGGTGGTAATGAGCTTAAGGGCAGTATTACGCTAAAGACAAGTAAAAATGCCGCTGTTGGACTACTTTGTGCCAGTTTGCTCAACAAAGGCACCACGACATTTAAATCTTTTCCTAGGATAGAAGAAGTATTTAGGATTATCGAGGTTCTAGAAAGCATTGGTGTAAAAATTAGATGGCTTGCCAATAACGACTTAGAGATTAAAAGACCTGCAAGGCTTAACATGGATAATCTTAACAGCATTTCCGCACGTAAAACTAGGTCCGTGCTGATGATGATTGGACCATTGATGCACGAACTTAGGGAATTCAAAATACCCTATGCAGGTGGTTGCAAACTTGGTGAGCGTACCGTAAAACCCCATTTATTTGGATTGCAAGAGTTTGGTGTAGAAATCGAGGCTAAACACAAATATTACAATGTTGTTGCTAAACTCAAAAGCCCAGAACGAGTTGTCTTGTATGAATCTGGCGATACAGTTACGGAAAACGTCGCTATGGCGGCTGCAAAATCACCAGGAAAAACTATCATACAGTTTGCTTCTGCAAACTACATGGTCCAGGATGTCTGTGGATATTTACAGTCTCTAGGAATTAAAATAGAAGGTGTTGGGACGTCGACATTAACTATCTATGGCACGGACAAAGAAATCAAAAAAGACGTTGTATATTCCCCTGCCGAAGATCCAATTGAAGCTATGTTTTTTGTTAGCGCCGCCGTTACTACAGACTCGAGTATCACAATAAAGCGAGTACCGATAGATTTTATGGAGCTTGAGCTACTTAAACTTAAAAAGATGGGATTAAGCTACAACCAAACCGTTCGCTATAAGGCAGATAATGGTTTTACGGATTTAGTAGACCTTAAAATTCTTAAACATAACGGAAAGCTTACAGCACTGGACGATAAAATTCACGCAAATATTTACCCTGGAATTAATCAGGATAACCTACCGTATTTTGTGCCAATTTGTGCTGTTGCCAAGGGTCGCACCCTTATACACGACTGGACCTATGAAAATAGAGCCATTTACTACACTGAACTAACAAAAATTGGTGCAAACATCGAACTGGCTGATCCGCACCGTGTCTACGTTGTTGGGCCAAGTAAATTCACGACAGCAGACCTTGCCTGTCCGCCAGCTCTTAGACCTGCTAGTTTACTACTTATAGGCATGTTAGCAGCACCTGGGAAATCGATGCTCAGAAACGTTTATACAATCAACAGAGGTTATGAAGACCTAGCAGAGAGACTAAACAGTCTAGGCGCGCAAATAGAAGTCATAAACGACATATAGGACTTTCGCACTTTTCAATCGTTACAGGTACAGAATTTTAGTGATCTTTCGTATACACTTCTTTATTCGAGGGCTATCCAAAGATAACGTGAGGATAAAAAGTTAGACGAAAGACGCTAAGAGCTGTAGGTGTTTGGTTGATAAAGTGCGAAAGTCCTATATAAAAAAGAACACTAGGGTTTAGTGTTCTTTTTATGGTGCGGGATGGGGTAGTCGAAACCCCGTCCTAAGTTTGGAAAACTTATATATTAACCGTTATACGAATCCCGCAAATGTTGGTACGCCGGGAGGGAATCGAGTCACCTACGGCGACCCCGCAATTACGTCTTTGAAAACTAGTTTTCAAGAGTAAATTGCCTTGCAAAATGCCACAGGCATTTCTCACCCCAACCATTTGGTCGTTGGCTTTATTCCTCCAATTGTAAATTTTTCAAAAATAGTCATTTGACTGCTTTGAAATGGTACGCCGGGAGGGAATCGAACCCCCGACCTGTGGGATAGAAGCCCATTGCTCTAATCCGCTGAGCTACCGGCGCATACCTGAAAAGTATTATAACAGAGGTGTTTATCAATACGAAAAACAAATTTTAACATCATTTAGCATATAGCTTGGTAGCTATACGAAAAATATTCTGCCTTTATCGGCCAAATACTGCTCATACGTGCTACTCATATGTTTACCGTCAATGTAATGATGAATTGCACCAGCTACATAGTCTGCAAGCTGTACAAGAGGCTCAGTACTACTGTCGACTGCCCTTACCTGTTCAATTGACCTAATGTCGCCCTTGTGCTTTGATCCAAAAAGATTAATAAGATGTCGAGTCAACGCCCTGTTTAGATACCTAGACCCGCTGGTATCCATAAGAACCACTGGGTGATCTAGCCACGGTTTAAGCTCGATAAATAGTTTATCAAACGTAAAGTTAAGTAGTGATATCTTGTTGCTTAGTACTTGAGGCCGTCTAATAATTAGCCTACGCTTATCTATACAGACACTTGCATAAATAAATTCTTTGTCTTTCATAAATCTCAAAAAATCAACGTGTTGCTCATGTGAGCTATGAGAAAAATGTAGCTCACGGCCATTGTTTTTTGTATCTTTATATACTTCTATGGCTTGGCAAGTAGGCCCACACCACATATCATCAGGCACTATAACGGCAGTTAATATAAACCACCTACTGGAGCCACTCCAAAACTTTCTTCCGCTATCGCCTGATTCATCTATTGCTATTTTCATATTTAACTAAAGTGTAGCATAAGAAGTTTTAATATTGCGTTTATATTTTTTCACATTTAACGTTACCAAAAATACAGAGGTGATGATATAATACGGGTTGCATTTGGCGGATGTAGTTCAACGGTTAGAACGTCGGTTTGTGGTACCGGATACGAGGGTTCAACTCCCTTCATTCGCCCCAAATAAAATCAGTCTACAAAAGTAGGCTGTTTTTATTTTGGGGGTGAGGTTGAAAACTCGTTACCGAAGGATACGAGGGTGAGAAATGCCAGTGGCATTCAGGAAACGAATCTTCTGATAACAACTTGTTGTTAATCACGAAGTTCGGGGGTCGCCAAAGGTGACCAACTCCCTTCATTCGCCCCAAAATGTAAACTTGTCAGCAACAGCTGACTTTTTTATTGCCAAAAAACTCCGACTCTGTAATACTTATGCTTGAATATGAGTCAAGATGAACTAGATATATTATTAAAAGTTATTGTTGCCGTCTGTTTGGGCGGTGTGATTGGAATTGAGCGAGAGCTCGCCAAAAAACCTGCCGGAATTCGCACCCATATGTTTGTGGCTGGTGCTGCAACGCTTGTTATGTCAGTAAGCACCGTTTTGATAAATCAATATAACCAGGCTTTCGGTAACGTACAGTCAGATCCTGTACGTGTGATTGAGGCAATTATTGTTGGCATTAGCTTTATCGGCGCAGGGACTGTGCTTAAGAGCGAAAAAGACCATAATGTCTACTATCTAACTACTGCAGCTTCTATACTTTTCGCTGCCGGAATCGGCATAACTATTGCACTAGAACTGTTTGCTTTAGCGGTTAGTCTAACTATTTTAGTAGTTCTTATAAATTCGGCAGTAGGTGGAATCGAACAAAAGTACCTTGGTAAAAGTAAAAATCATGTCGACGAAGTTCATAAAGACAATTAGAGTAGGCTATTAAGTAGTAGTGTAGCAAACAAGGGCGTCGTTAGATTGTCTAAACCATAAGGCATAGTGTTTTCTAGTATTGCAGAGCCGACTGGAAGTATAAGTAAAATAGCAATAATGTTGTCTGCGATGACGTCACCACCACCTAATAACCAACCTATGGCTATTGAGGTATAAGAAAAAATCAAAAAAGCTATGGTTCCAGCAACACTTTTTCGTAAATTTTCGTTTCCAAAAACAAGGTACTGGTTTTCTAAACCATAATATCTGCCGACAACTGCAGCGCCACCGTCAGCAAGAGCTAACAGCAGAATTGATGTTGTAAATATCCATGATTCTTGACCTAAATAGGCGCATACTAATATTCCAATAGCGAAAAATATATCACCATAGGTCTTTCGCTTTACTGAGTATATAGCATGAAAAAGCTTGGTAATCCTAGAATAAACTAATAATGTTAGTGCTATACATCCAAGTATAAAAATCCCGTCAAACGGCAAGTATAATGGCCAGAATGCCATCCAAGTTCCGGCAAGTATATGTATAAATTTACGAGCTCTCTCGCCGATTATTATTTTTTTCTGCCACAACAATTCAGAAAGTATCAAAATAATTCCTACGGGTATTAGTGCGAGTGCAAGGTTTGGAATCATTTTCTTTGTAACTCTAACAAGTCTTTTACTACTTTATCCCCATGTCCAATTGGAACGGCTTTTCCGTATACTTTTTGAACTATGCCATCTGGATCAATCAAATATGTTTTGCGCAAAATTCCAGTTTGACCGAATGTCTTTTTGCCCCATGCTCCGTAAGCCGTAATAGTGTTACCTGATTCATCGCTAAGCAGTGTAAAGTTTAACGAATGTTTTGCCTTAAATTTATCATGAGATTCGGTACTATCCTTTGATACTCCTACTACTTCAGCACCAAGATCTGACAAATCATCTCTTGCATCACGCAGGCTACAGGCTTGAATAGTACATCCAGGCGTATCGTCTTTTGGGTAGAAATATAAAACTAGCCATTTTCCTGCAAAATCATTCAATGTTTTTTCGTTACCAGATTCATCCGGTAGAGAAAAACCTACAGCTTTAAAGGGGGGTTGTTTCATTAGGTTTAATTATAGCAATAACATACGCCGTACTCATAAACTCTAACCTAGATTTTACTATTAATATATTAGTCCTCTTACACCAAATAAAGAGTCCATTCTTCCGAATGGACTTTTTATTTTGGTCGTTAGTGCAGAGGACTTGACTACATTCTGCAGGCCTGAAACTTCGTTCTTGGCAACAAGTTACCAGAAGAAGATTTCCTTGAAAACTGCCATTGGCAGTTTTCACCTCCGACCTCTTTTCGGTCGGAATTTCATGTACTCTTCAGCCCGACTGTACCAAAGAAAAAAGCCGTCCTTTTGGACGACTCTTTTCTTTGGTCGGGGTGAGAGGACTTGAACCTCCGACCTCACGGTCCCAAACCGCGCACTCTAGCCAACTGAGCTACACCCCGATAGAATAAATTATAAGCTAGTTTAATGACTTTACGGTCACGGTTTTGGCCCAAACCGCGGTCACCTCTGGCGACCCCCGAACTTGCGTGATTGAAAACAAGTTTTCATCAGAAGATTCGTTTCCTGAATGCCACTGGCATTTCTCACTCTAGCCAACTGAGCTACACCCCGATTTCAGATCTTGTATAGTCTTTAGATCGTACTTTATTCTACCATAGAAAAACCTACTGTAACACCTTATTTTACAGATAATATAAAAGTAAGTTCCGCTAGGTTTTGGCTATTGATTCTTTGTATTATCAGTTTTAGTAGTATCTGGTGCTGTTTCTTCTGTGGCCTGTATATCTGAAGTGTTTATTATCGGAGCAATATTTACAATCTTCTTTTCCTCTAGTCTAAATATGATCGCCCTCTGCGGATACAGAACTAAATAATCCCCCTTCTGCACATTCTTATAGAATTCAGCATTTGCCTTGATTAGTACTTCTGGATTTTCTACTCTTGCTACTGTTGGCTTATCTTCGCCTTCAATAATTAATTGTTGTTTAAGGCTATCTACTACCGATTGAGTTTCTTGTTCATTGCGTGCCTGTACACCTTCTGGTGTTTGCAGCTTAGCTTCTCTGGCATCATTCCAGAAATAGACAGCCGCTCCAGCTGATGCAAGAACTAGCAAAACTAGAATTAAGTACTTTATGTTTATTTTTCTTACTTTCTTCTCCGTCTTACGTTCGTCTGCATCAATATCTATGTTTGACATATTTCCTCCGATTATTTCTCTACGTTAGAAACATTATACCATCAAAGCTATTATGTTTATGGTAAACGTAAAAAGATAAATCTTTTCTACTAATATAAAATAACCTTCCCACGACTTACGGTCGGAGTATTAGCTGCTTCAGGCCAACCAAAGGTTGTTTTGTCAGCTTATGATTAGCCTTGATAATTGTCACCCCCCTAATAACTTAGGAATTATAGTAATAGTAATACTGATTAGACAGCTTCTAGAATAGACTAGTCGTTTATTATATGGGGAGTGGGACAGCCGGAAGATTACATGCAGTGATTAAATGTCGAATCATTGTTGGTGTATCATAAAGTACTTAGTTGTGTTTATTGTTTTTCAGTTACTGATTTTGATGGCTTAACTTGAGACACGAAACTATATACCATTTTTGAATAGGCAATTATTTCTTCACGCGCAACCGCTTCTGGAGCAGCGACCATAACACATAAAATATACGGTCTATTTGGGACGTATATAATTCCGCAATCGCTATATATGTCCTGGGTGTCTGCTATACGGAAAACCCCGATTTTGTGAGCAACTTTAACGTTATCAGGTACTCCCCCAGGGAGTTTGTCGTTGAAATTTGTTTCAGTTAGTTCACCGAGTATAGCGTTTGATGATTCGTTATTTAGGTATGCTGACAGGAAAAGATTCCTAAAAACAGACGCGTAGCTTTTCGGCGACATAACTGGGAACGGTCCTGTTCTTGTTTTGGGTAAATCAAGTTCATTAAATACCTCCTCAAGGGTTTCGCTAGTTAGTGAACTAGTAAGTACCGAAGCAGCAGTGTTGTCAGACTGCTTCAGGGTGTACTCAACTGCTTCTTCAACGGTAAGTTGCTTGCCTGCTCCTTCTTTCCATAAATCACCAAATCTGTCGTCAAGATTCTCTTCTTTAACAGTAAGAATATCTTCCAACTTGAGATTGCCTTTTTCAATTTCTTTATAAATACCCATTACTGCTGGTACTTTGGCCAGACTCCCTATCTCAACCTGCAATTGATCTTTAACCCCCACAGATGCTCCCGTGGGAAGATACTCAAAATACACACCAAGCGGTATTTTTTGTTCATTATAGTAATCATTCATTGTCTCTCTTAGCTGTGTGAAGTTTATGATCATATCATCGTTTTGAGGAGTAAAAAGTCTATTTGCAAGCCAAGGGAACTGGGATGCTTTTTTTGATTGAGCTTCATTAACTGCATTATTCTGTAATATAGTTCCAGCTAAAAACACTAATGATATTAATACCAGAGCCACAAATCCAATAAACAAATTTTTTCTACTTATACTGTGTTTTCGTATTTTCGTCATCTTGTCTGTATAACCTGCCAACTAAAGTTACTTTCTGACTCCTGTGGTTCGAGTAATTCGACGACGAATCCACTATCTGAGACGTTTGTTGTTCTCCACGAACTATTAATGAAGCTGTTAGGAGTAAGGCTAACACTAGGTTTGTAATTTAGACTTTGTGCAAACTGCACCTCAAAGCTTGTTTCACCTGGCGGTATCGAAATAGTGCCGACAGTATCATTGTTAAAGACTGCTGTTCCGTTAAAATATGCACTTCTATTAAACGTGACGTCGCTCAAAAAGCTTACTGCGTCATTATCAAAATTCAAAAGGGATAGAAGCCCAGTTGAATCAAGATTACTCTGCTGTTCTATTGTGTCAACGCGAGCAGATAATACATTAATCTGTTCTTGCTGAACCGTAAAGCCTCTTAAAATTTCATTAACTGCGTCTTGATCTAGTGAGTTGTATTGAAGTGCAGTTATTCCATTTATACCCAGTTCTTCTCCCGTGCTACCACTAAGCTGAGTAGTGGCGTTTTGGCCTATAATTGAGCTTAGATCTATAGTTATTGGAGCTTGCCAGTATCCGTGGCGTACATATACAAACCCTTGTGCGGTACCATCTCCGTTGTCGACGGAGTCAACCATAAGTTGCCCTACTATATATCCCGACTTCTTAGCTAACATGCCATAGCCTGGGATTGTTGCGCTTGATGTAATCATATCTCCTGCTTTTGGTATGCCATTTTCAGTAGACAGTAAAATAGGAACTCGACCACTAAGAGCGATGGGCACCGGCAGTCCGTTGCCGTCTGCTTCACCAATGACATTTCCGGGTTGAGTGCTATATATACCTACTAGCCTATCCGAATAAGGACTGTTAGCAGTTTTTATTTGACTTGGCCCATTACCAGAAAACTCAGCTATCATTCCCTTGGACATCCTATCCTCTGAGTAATATATTTCCGCGTAATCTGCACCACTTACTCTATAGGCAGTA
The DNA here is from genome assembly GCA_017993025.1 of Candidatus Saccharimonadota bacterium. Taxonomy (GTDB): domain Bacteria; phylum Patescibacteriota; class Saccharimonadia; order Saccharimonadales; family SZUA-47; genus JAGONL01. The sequence continues at coordinate 1,483 of JAGONL010000017.1, read as the reverse complement.
ATGAAACTTCCTGCAAAAATTGTAGATGTGCCCGAAGCAGCATTTTGTCCAAAGTTTACAATAACATTTCCAGCAGTTGCGCCTGTGGAAACGACACCTGAAACAGTGACTTCATTTGTGTCTGTTGTTCCGACAGCAATATTACCCGTGCTTGTTGTACACGCTAGGTTTGAAACACTTATTGCCTGTTCTATGTTGCTCACTGATATGTCGCATGTGGCGCCTGCCGGTGCGGTTACTTGCCACTTTGAGTCTGCTGTAGCGTTCGAGGCTAGCTGGTTACTGGATTCAAATACCCATGTCTCGTTTGCACCTATCGGGAATCCGATGTCGTCGGTGGCATCAGCATTGTTGTCCACTTCGCTAAATGTTAGTGTCGCATTCGTATAATTACCATCCAAAACGTTATGGAAACTAGCTCTGTTGGTTCCGCAGCTAAACAGACCGGTCGCTGAGTCCCATTTGAGAGTATCGTCATTTTGGTCACAATCTGCTAAACCTGCGCCATTAATGCTTGCGAAACTCGCGGCCCCTGCACCAGAAATGCTCCATTGTGCATCTGTAAGTGCTACGTTTGCGTTGGCGTCACCAATGGTTACAGTGTCTGCACCGGTTCCAGTACCGATACTTGTAGAATTAGCGTCAGAATCTGTGGATATGTTTATTGCGCCAGTTCCATTATCTATGCCAATGGTTTGGTCTGACAAAATATTACCTATAGCGACCGCGCCGGTTTCGATAATACTAAACACCGTATTACCTCCAAATTGGATTGCATAATCTCCTGTGCTATCTAGGTTTGTCGTAAGGTTACTTGCACCCAGAGAAATCGTGGTAGTAGCATCAAGAGTTAATGTGTCTGATAATTCAGTAAAGTTAAGACCATCTGCAGTTATAGCAATGTCGTTGGCATTCACCGTAATACCGGTACCTGCGCCGACGTTTACGGTAACTGAAGCACCGAGTGCAACCGAACCACCAGTAGTAAGTCCGTTTCCAGCGGTAATAGTAAGTGCAGAGTTAGCTAAATCGGCATTTAGTATTGTTCCATCAAAAATGTCTTCACCAAGAATCGTATCATTAGTAATTTCGCCAGTTTCTATTGTCGTTCCAAGTACCGACGCTACCGTAATAGTATCAGTCGTACCATCGCCAGTTATGGTGACACCAGTTCCGCTTACCCAGTTAAGTGTATCTGTAGCACTATCAGCAACCGGATCGGTTCCGTTGTCTACGTTTATTGTAAAGAATAGGTTTTGGTTATCGGTATTATCCAAATAACTACTTAAATCTACTGTTGTGCCATCACCACTTAGTGACAGAGTGTTGACGCTCAGGGTTAGATCCTGAGCATCTGTGTTGTCTAGGTAACCGGAGAGATCGACTGAACCACCAGCTACTAAGCTAAGTGTATTACCACCAAGACTTAGGTCTTGGGTATCTGTGTCGGTATCGTCGAGGTAGACAGACAAATCTACTGTGC
>JAGONL010000070.1 GCA_017993025.1 Candidatus Saccharimonadota bacterium | reverse complement strand
CTACAGAAGCTACTATTAGTACCAATAGACCAGAAATTGTAAGCATTGACGGAGACAGTCTGGAGTATGCACCTTTGCATGTTAAGATGCTGGACGAACCAGTATTTATAGCAGTTCTGTAGGTAAATTCTATAGTTTTGGTCTGAAATGTTTAAGCGCGTTACCGGCGTCACCAACAGATATTTTGCCAGACAAATAGTAGTTTTTATCCATGGTGTCAGTTATGCCTAGAAGTATGAAAGAAGGTAAGATTCCCATCGATTTACACTCTTTAATAGCCATCATTACTCCCTGCATTGTACCCATAAACGAACGGTGCTCAATAGACTTTGGAACAACATTATGACCATGTTTAAGAGCTAGAAGTAAGGCGGCAGTTGAGGCCCAAGAAGCTGGGTTAACAAAATCTGCAATTTCAAGAGATTGACCGTTAAGTTTCTGCGGATCTTCTGGGTTTGTCCAGCGTACTGTTACCATTATGTCTTCTGGGTTACCGTCGATTGGTTGAGCGCGCTTTGTTTCTACTTGAATCTCATCCTTAACAACTGCATTCATGCCAGCACCGTGAGCCAACCGAGTAGTTACTAACCCTGCGCGAATTAGCGATACAGGAATTTTAGGTTCGTGGTGGCCACTTATATTGTCCGAACGTGAAAGTAGGCCATAGCCTTTCAGGGCAAGGTCGTAATAGCGCCGACAAAATTTCTCGTCACTATACAATTCATTATTTCCAATAAGCTGGATAGCAAGCTGATTTACAGCTTCTACAACCTCTCTGGCTTCTTCACCAGCTTCTGTGTCGCTATTTGTGAGCACAGTCATGTCGTCGTGATTGGTGGAGAAATATCCTTCTGTATCTTCGTAGGTACCAATAAGACTAGATAGTGATGGACCAAAATTTACTACATGATCAACAACTGTTGGCCCGTGGAAATGTTCTAGGTCTTTAATCTTACTTTTCGCCTCTATTTGAAAGCCTTCGGGTGCAGTAGTGATAGACACGCTTTGGCCATTAAATGGGACTTGAATTGTTGCGCTAGGGTCAAGGTCTGCGAAAGCTATTGTTTGCATAAATTCCTAAAAATTATATTGCTAAAATCATAGCCAAATAAGGAGTAATATGCAAGCAAAAGCTTTATACTTAGTTTTTGTTTCTGAACGAGTAAGCTATACCGGCAACTACGATGACAATAATTACCCCGGCAATTATAAAGTCACTTGCGTGTAGTGAATGGGGAATTGACGAGCTGTGGGCTAGTGCGTGCATAAATTACTCCTTAAATATAAATTTAGTATAACCCAAAAGGCTACAGGATATAAGTGCTTGTTAACACATACCGTTAGCAGTATAGTTTAGATATTAAAAGTGAAGATAATTTAGGGAGATTAAAACATGGATAGTCAAGATAACCAAACTCAGGCTCAACCGTCCAGCCCAGAACCAAATACCGTATCAAACGAAAGTCCTGTACAGATAGTTGACGTTCCGAAGAAACCAGCTTCAGACTTAAAAAAATGGCTGGTGATTGCCGGTGTTTTGGCGCTAATTGGCGGCTTGGGAATCGGTGCTTGGGTGATGAACAAAGATGATAAATTATTAGATAGTGCTACAGACGACGACACTACATCTGAGATCAACAGCTTTGATGAATGTGTGTTAGCTGGCTATCCTGTAATGGAAAGCTTCCCGGAACAGTGTAGTGTTCCTGGAGGTGAGACATTTGTTAGTGATGTTGCAACAGATGAAGAAGTTGCTGAAGCAGTGTGCGCAGATGGTTACAGCGAATTTGCTGATGAAGAATTTGGTGCAAGGTTTTGCTACCCAGAGGAATGGGGAACCGCTACAATCGAAGACGCAAAAGTGGGCCCTGATGATACCGGCCACAGAGAAATGATTAGATTCTCTGCAAATGATAAATTTGCAGCAGGAGGCATGAGCGAAGATTGGTCAACAACAGTCGGTAGGGGTGTCGGTTGCCAAGAACCCAATAATGTCACAGCAGAACTTGGTAGCTACAACATCGATTGGAATAATATTGAAGGTACAGGGATGGACGTATCCTACGCTCAAAGAAGCCTAGAATCATCAGCCGGCGGATATGACATAACTGAGACTGTTTCAAATATGCTAGAAAACGGTGTTTGTATCCAAGCGCATAAGGTTATCGACGGTTCTCGTTATCGGGTATTTTATATGGCTTTTGTTAATGAATTCGGAAGTGGAATTTTGACACCAAGCGCGCATATCGACAACCCAAACATACTTTTCACCGAGATAGAGCGCACCCAGTTTGACCTAGTACTAGCTTCTGCCGAAGCCTTCTAAGAACTACGAAACCCCATGCTTAGTATTTTATGACTTTACTTTAAAGCGTAAAAACATATTTGCTTTTAGAATAGCAATAATTGTAATAGGAATAATAACTATAGCAATATAGGCGAGTAGAATATACCAAACAGTGGAAATCATATTAGCTGAGTCATAAAGTGCCAGCAGTATATTTGTAGACATAAATGGAATGAAAATTTTGAATGCAAGTGTTAATACTAAAACTATTAATGCGGTAGTACCAAGTAGAATAAAGGTATTTTTAAGCAGTACATGTCGGTAGATATTAGCATTTTCATAGGCTGGATGAACATAGTCGTCACCAATCTCTAAAGTATCGGTTACTTCACTTTCAACATCAATAAAAAAATACAAAACACTGTAGCAAATAATCCCAAAAATTGCCCAAAGAATAAAAGTCGTGATGCCTGCGGTGAATAAATTTTCGCTCAACCAATCAAGAGGAGTATCTATATATTCTCGGAGTTTTTCATTGAAGTAATTATAAGAAGAACCTTGACCAGAAAGAAATCGAATAAAAACATCGATATTAAATAACAGAATAAATAGACCACTTAGTAATAGCGTTTCCAATAATTCGATTTTGCTTATAAGTTTGTCTGGCATAGTTATTAGTTAGAAGTTTTGGTCCTGAATAAGTGAGAGGCAATTGGTATGGCAACGATTAATATTATCATGCTCCACATTACTGAAAGCCAACCATAATTTCCTATTGGTGTACCTAAGAAAAGCGCACGAACGGCCTCTACTACTTGGGTGATAGGTTGATTTTCGGCGAAGGCGCGCAAGTATGTCCCCATGCTATCAGTTGGACTAAAAGCGCTGGATGCGAAAGTTAGTGGGAAGATAATTACAAAAGTTAGCCACTGTACAGCCTCTACGCTTTTAGCCAGGACTCCAATAATGGCTGATAACCAAGAAAAAGCAAAGGTGAAAAGTAACAAAATTCCAACTATCTGCACCCATTCAAATAAACTTGCTTCAGGCCTAAACCCTATAACAAGTCCGGCAAGTATCATAACAACAGTAGATATGGTGTTGCGGAAAATGTCTGATACCACATGTCCGTTTAGAACAGCCAAGTTTGCCATAGGTAGGCTACGGAATCTGTCAACAATACCCTTCTTTAAATCGTTAGTAACGGCTAGGGCGGTGGTAGTTGAACCAAATGCTACCGTCTGGACTATAATCCCGGCCATTAAGAAGTTAATGTATGTGACACCTGGAGGTAGGGCTTTTTCTATTGCACCACCAAATACTGAGGCAAACAAGAGCAGAAACATAATTGGTTGGAAGAACGCACCAAGTAACTGGTCGGTATTACGAATAATATGCGTACTACTACGCTTAATCATAAGTAATGAATCCAAAATCATCAGAGATAGTTTAGATTTTTTTTGAAACACTAATTCTACTGACATTATTC
>JAGONL010000069.1 GCA_017993025.1 Candidatus Saccharimonadota bacterium | reverse complement strand
GGCCGGGCAGAAAAGAGACTTGGAAACTAGTGTTTGCTGTATACGTGTTTGCACTGTCTTTGGGTGTATTTATCGCAATCCTAGACTTTGGATTAGAAAAACTATTTAAACAAGTAATTCTGTAAACTAGATTTTGAAAAATATTAATAAATGAAGGAGGAGTCTTAGCCCGCAGCTCTGCGGCCCCAGGGAAAAGAGCAGCGAGGAGACAGGGAATTATTTCACTGTCCCGCGCGTCGAGGAAAACCGTAGGTTGTCCTCGAATAGCGAAGCGCAAAATTTTATGAGTAAAAGATATGATACAAGTAAACAATGGTACGCCATCCACACATATAGTGGTTACGAAGAAAAAGTGGCAGAATCTATCCGTCAACGTGCTGATTCATTAGATATGAAAGACAAGATTTTTCAGGTTCTAGTGCCAAAAGAGAAAATGATTGAAATCAAAAACGGCAAAAGAAAAGTAGTTGAGAAGAAAATTTTTCAAGGCTACGTTTTAGTTCAAATGAAACTATCCGAAGACGCCTGGTACATCGTAAGAAACACGCCGTCAGTTACAGGTTTTGTTGGATCAGGAAACGACCCTAGCCCAGTAGAAGACGACGAAATTGAAAAAATCATGAAACGTATGGGCAAGGATGATCCTAAGCACAAAATTGACTTTAAGGTTGGTGAAGTTGTTAACATCATTGACGGTCCATTCAAAGGCTTTGACGGCTCTATTAGCGAAATTGACCCTGCTAAAGGTAAACTTAAAGTTCTTGTTAACATGTTTGGACGCGAAACTCCTGTTGAACTAGACGGTCTGCAAGTTAAAAAAACGAGCTAAGCATATAAATAACATCGGTGGGGAAGGATACTTCTGCATTGAGCGACACTTTCTTAAACACACCAAACACAGTTGAGGTTGGTGAAGGCTTATCAATAAACGCATTTCCTATAACTGGTGCAACGGGGCTAGATACAGCTTTAATTAGGCTCGCACACAGACCTCCGTTTAGCATGTTTCGCGTAGATGTAGAGGAGTATTTAGAACCAAACGAAATTAAAGCGTGGGCAGACCAATCAAAAGATGAAGTACGTTTAGGTAAGATTCTAGTAAACGAAATCTGGATACCGGGCTCTGAACTACTAGAATATATAGTTATAGGTGGGTTATCGGCTTATGCACTACTTAGTGAAGAAGTAATAGGCGTAGTAAACAGTACTAAACCCACACAACAAATGGCCACAGCAATATCAGAACAACTATACTCCGGACTCTACATACAGATATTGCAAAGATCTGTACCGAATCCGTAGAAACATCATTCCAAAATAATAGACAACAGATGTGTATTGTAGTATAATTAACCTTAAGTTACGCATAATTACCTGAGAGAGCTTCAATTACTCAAAGGAAACTATAATTGAAAGGAAATGTTAGAAAGAGTAGGCTTAAATCTACATCCTAAAATCTAATCACTAAACATATGGCCAAGAAACCAGTAAAATCAACTTTGAAAATGAAAATTAAAGCAGGACAAGCTTCTGCTGCGCCTCCAGTGGGTTCAACATTGGGACAATATGGTGTTAATATGATGGATTTTATTACACCGTTTAACGAACAGACAAAAGACAGAATGGGACAAGACATTACTGTCCATATCTTTATACACGAAGACAAATCTATGAGCTGGAAAGTTGTTGGAACACCAACAGACGTTAGAATCTTAAGCGCACTAGGCATCAAAAAGGGTTCTGGAGTTCCTAACAAGGAAAAAGTTTCTAAAAAACTAACCCAAGCTCAACTTCAGCAAATTGCTGAAGACAAAGCACTAGACATGAACACAAACCGTATCGAATCTGTGAAGAAAATGGTAGCCGGTACAGCACGTAGCATGGGCGTTGAAATAGAAGCATAAATAGTATGCCACCGACACAAATTCCTGATGTTACTGAATACATGAGTGTAAGATTATTTTATGAAGCAAACGGCTCTATTAGTGATCTAGCAGAAGCCGTAGAAGCGTTGCAAAAAATTCCTTATTTAATGAATCAGTTGTCTGAGCACACATATCCTGAAGCCGTAGGTTTAAGGGTGCAGATAATGGCAGGTTTAGGTACTGTAGCAACCGCATTACAAGAAACCACTGCTAATTTAGGTGGAATTACTGAAACATCTGAAACAGCAACAGCTTCAGATGTACGGTCAGCCTTGGTCTTGGCAGAGTCTGGTATATATTTTGACGCACGTCACGCAATTTCAAACCTAAAGTAGAACGTAATAAATTTTAATCTGTTGTAGAATAAAATAATGCTTGCATTAGTGACAAGTATTTTTTTATTATTGAAGCAATTAGGAAATAAAGATTGGAGTTTTTATGGCAGGGAACACTAATAATCTAGGGTATTGGGGAAACGGCGGAGTGTCACCAGATGTAAGAGAAACAGTATGGACAACTGTTACTGACGGAAACACAACTATCCACGTAGCAAACCCAAGCACTTTAGGCAACCCAGACATTGATGCTAGGTCTGCTGACTTTGTAATTGGGAATGTTGCAGTTGGTAAATTTGCAGATGACGTCAATTCAGCTGCTACACACTCAACCGACGAAGCGACATACTTAGCAGATTCTGTACACCTGAGAGGTCGACCTTAACGTATAGAAATAGTAGAAAATTATTTATTTCATAATTTTTCTGATATAATATGGTTAATTAAATAATTTGTGGGAGGCTAACGCCGTTTGCACCACGAAAGGAAACCTGCTATGGCTGAAACAAAGGCCGATTTACTAAAACAAGCTGCAAAGCTTGGACTAAAAGAAATAACACCCAAGAGCACTATGGCAGAGATGCGCGAAGCTATATTGGCGCAAGCCCCTAAAAAGCACGATAAAGAAGCCCTTCCAGTTGAAGAACATGAAGCTGTTGTTGCTAAAGCCGGTAAAAGAAGCGCCAAAGCACTCGCTGAGGCTGAAGAAGTAGCTGAAAAACAAGAGAAAAAACTCGAGACAGCTGAAGCTGAAAAAGTTGAAAAGCCAAAAATTGTACAGAAACTTGCACGACCTAAGTTAGAACGTGCTGGCAAGAAACTAAGAGAAGTATCTAAACTTGTTGATAAAACAAAGGAATACTCTATTAAAGAAGCTGTGGATTTGGCTATAAAAACCACAACTACAAAGTTTGATAGTACTGTTGAGCTTCACATCCGACTTAATGTAGACCCAAAACACGCAGACCAAAACATTAGAGAGAACATTGTACTTCCTGCTGGAACTGGAAGAAGTGTGAAAGTTGCAGTATTTGCAGAAGCAGACGACGTTACTTTAGCTAAAAAAGCTGGTGCTGATATAGCTGGATATGAGGAATTCTTGCAACAATTAGACAAAGGAATTATAGATTTTGACGTTTTGATTGCTACTCCAATGGTAATGGCAAAACTTGGTAAATATGCACGTATTTTGGGACCCAAAGGACTTATGCCAAACCCTAAAAGCGGTACAGTAACTAAAGACGTTGTTAAGGCAATAGAACAGTCAAAAGCCGGTAAAGTAGAGCTAAGAGTAGACGAAAACGGTATTGTACACCTTGGAATTGGCAAAGTTAGCTTTGGTACAGATAAAATCATGGAAAATGTCCAAGCGGTATTTTCTAGCGTTAAATCTGCAAAACCAAGCTCTGTTAAGGCAAATTACGTAGAGACGATTTTCATGACTACATCAATGGGCCCAAGCATCCGTATTACCGCATCTGAACTATAAAAGTTACTCAAAAATGCCATATAAACCCTATACGCGACACAATCCTGAGACAGTAGACGATACAATAACTCGTCTGGTAGCTAACGGTAGACTAAGAAAAGTCGTT
>JAGONL010000016.1 GCA_017993025.1 Candidatus Saccharimonadota bacterium | reverse complement strand
CTAGCTGATAGATTGCTTGAAATTACCGGCACTGTCCAGAAGCGTGATATGAAGGCGCAGTTGCTTGACCGCATGGATTTGGAGCGAGAAAAGGGAATAACTATCAAGCTTGCACCAGTACGCATGGAGTATAAGGGATTTCAGCTAAATCTAATTGATACGCCAGGCCACGTAGATTTTAGCTATGAAGTGTCTAGAAGTTTAGAGGCATGCGAAGGTGCAATTTTGGTTGTTGACGCAAGTCAAGGTATTCAAGCCCAGACACTAGCCAATGTTTATTTAGCTATGGCCGCCGATCTGACAATTATCCCGGTACTAAACAAAATTGATTTGCCTGCAGCCGATGTTGAACGAGTTAGCTCCGAGGTAATTTCATTACTTGGCTGTAAAAAAGAAGATATTTTACTTATTAGCGCAAAAACTGGTATGGGCGTGGAGTCTGTGCTTGATTCTGTAATTGAACTTGTACCCGAACCTAAGGGCTCTAGCGAACTGCCTACACGTGGGCTAATATTTGATAGCTATTACGATGATTACCGTGGGGTTATTTTGTATGTAAGGATAATTGATGGACATGTACAAAAGGGTGCAGGGATTCATATGATAAGTTCCGATACCAACGGACTGGCTTTAGAGGTTGGCGCACTCCGTCCTGACATGAAACCAAACGCAGATTTACAAACGGGTGAAATTGGTTATATCGTAACAAACCTTAAAAGTACCCGCGAAGCTAGGGTAGGCGACACTGTGACACTTACAAACGCACCTGCCGTAACTGCACTTGACGGATATAAAGTTGTTAAGCCTTTTGTATATGCTGGATTTTTCCCAGACAGTAACGAAAACTATGTTGCGCTTAAGGAAGCCATAGATAGACTAAGTTTGAGTGACTCAGCACTGCAGTACGAACCCGAAAATTCGCCCGTTCTTGGGTTCGGAGTACGCATTGGCTTTCTTGGCCTTCTGCACATGGATATTATCCGCGAACGCCTAGAGCGAGAATACAACCTAGATTTAGTTGTGACCAATCCTAGTACTGACTACGAGGTTTTAATGAGTAATGGCGAGGAAGTTGACATTAAGTCTGCTAGTAGCTTGCCGGACCAAAGTAAAATAGCTGAAATTCGTGAACCATGGATTAAGGGAGAAATTGTCTGCCCTAAAGAATATGTCGGCGCAGTTATACAATTGATTGTTGGCAAACGCGGATTACAGAAAAACTTGAGCTTTGTTGACGCTCAGCTTGCTCTAGTTACATTCGAGGCACCTCTGGCAAACTTGCTTACAGATTTTTACGACCAATTAAAAAGTCTAACTAGTGGTTACGGTAGCTTTAACTATGAGCTTGACGATTATAGGGTTGAGGATTTAGTTAAGCTTGATTTCTACGTAGCCGGCGACAGAGTGGACGCACTTAGCATTATGGTTCATAGGTCTGAGGCAAATGGTGTAGGCCGCGACGTCGTTAAAAAGCTAAAAGACGTTATTCCGCGCCAAAACTTCCAGGTAGCATTGCAGGCCGGAGTTGGCGGTAAATTTATTGCACGCGAAGATATTAGTGCTTATAGAAAAGATGTCACAACCGGACTTTATGGTGGTGACGTATCTAGAAAAAAGAAGGTCCTAGCTAAACAGAAAAAGGGCAAAGAGCGCATGAAACGCTTCGGAAAAGTTGATATCCCATCCGAAGCCTTCACAGTTCTGCTAAAACGTGACTAATTCAATTCCTAAGACTTACTACATATGGTTTAATTGGTTCATGAAGAAACAACAAAGCCTACTGCAACGAGAAGAAGAACAAGTAAAAAAAATTAGAGACACCTACGCAAACAAATATCCGCTACTTTTTGCGCTTGGTGCAACGTTTGGATTTGTAGCAACACTTTATGGATTTGAAAAGTTGATAGATAAAGTTGATTTTTTTACAAATAATCCTTGGATACTTCTAGGCGTTGGGGTCGCGGTTTTGTATGTAACAGGTACTTTCTATAACAAATTACGCTAAATAGGACTTTTGCGACGGGTTGGGTTAACTGTTACAATTTAAGTATACATATGGATAAAAAAGATTTTATTGAATGGGCAAGAAAACTTCAGCAAAGCTATCAATCTAGTGGTGACGTTAAATCTAAGTTAGCGAAAGTAGACTTGCTGGCAATAGTTGGACCAACTGGTGTTGGAAAAACGACTTTGATTAATCAGTTAAAAATCCCATCAGTCTTAAGTGACGTAACCCGCGATTTGCGTAAGGGTGAGAAAAATAATCAAAACTATCACTTTAGGGAAGATTACCTTGATATTTTAAAAGAAATTAAAAGTGGAGAATTTGCGCAATTTTTAGTTAGTGATACTGATGATTTTTACGGTACTCACGCTAATGCATATCCTGATGAGGGCTGGTGTACTATGGCAATTTTTGCTACCGCTATACCTGATTTTAGAAAGCTTGGTTTTAGAAAAGTAGTCCCCATCTACATAATGCCACCAGGCTACGTTGAATGGATGCGCAGAATAGGCGAGCTAAGGGCAGGAGACTTGAATGTCAGGATTGCTGAATCTATTACGTCTATTAAAACTGCGCTAGTAGATTCAGACTATCATTTTGTTCTAAACGACAACATGGAGTTAGCGCTTAAAGATATCAATGCAATTATGAACGGCGAGCAGGTTGACGAACATAGAGCAAGGCTAGCCAAAGAATCCGCAGACATACTTTTAGAGCGACTCGGCGACCAAGATGACAGCATGTACTTTTCAAAGGTTTAGCGATAGTCTATAATAATCAAATGGAAGAGAGCACAAAACAAATACTTACAAAACTTCACGCACTTGTTGCTAGTTATTCTATGCCCGAAAATGCAAATAAACTAATAGGCTCGGGTGAAGTTACCGTGCTTTGTGGTGTAACAGCATCTGGTAAAAACACTATCGCAAACTATCTTGTTAATCACGGAAACTATTCACATGTTGTGTCTCATACCACACGGCAACCTAGAGAAAATCATGCAATTCTAGAGCAGGACGGTAAGGAATATTGGTTTGTGACACCAGGGCAGATGCTTGAACTTGTAGAGCGACATGCATTTATAGAAGTTAAAGCAATACACGGAGAAACTTGCTACGGAACCAGCATTAGTTCGGTAAAACGAGTCATAGACGCCGGGCTACATCCGGTTATGGAAATTGACGTACAAGGAGCACTAGAATTAACCGAAGCTGTGCCAAAACTTCGCCCATTATTTATACTACCTCCAAGCTTTGACGTATGGATGGAAAGACTAGGAACTAGAGGTTTTTTGAGCGACGGTGAACGAGAAAGAAGACTACGAAGCGCAAGTATGGAAATAGAAACTGCATTGGATCATCCGGCCTTTATTTTGACAGTAAATCATGAGGTTGAAATAACAGCTGCCGAAATAATCAACGGCGTAGACACAAGTCCAGGCTCACAAGCAGAACACCGCCAACTTGCAGAGTCATTGTTAGAAAGTATTAGAAATATCTAATTCTAAACCCAAGTTAGTACAAATAGTCCAAATAACAAAATCAAAGCTCCAACCCACTGCCTGCGTGTAACCTTTTCTTTGAAAGCAAAAACACCAATTAGCATCAGTGGTAATATTTGCACTGATTTTATTGCAGTGACATAACCTGCGTTTGGTGCGAGAGATTTGGCACTATATGTAAAATACATATTAAATGCCATGGAAAAACCAATAAACAATAGAACCACCTTGTTTATACTAAGTGTTTTATATACTTTTTTAGTAAGTATCTTTGTTTTCGTTTTATTCTGCCATAACAAAATCATTAAATAAATTAAAGTCACAGCCAAAACAGACGATACGAAGTTAAAGTAGACGACATTTGTTTTTCTAATTATTGTTACTTCTACAGGCGTATAAAAGCCAAGCAGAAAAACATCAATAACAGTTAAGATAACAGCCAAACGATTATTTATGGCAGTCAATGATGTGCGCTTAGTCTTCGACGCCATATAAGCCCCAACTAAGATTAGTAACGCACCTGTTAATCCAGTTAATGTTGGGGGTTGGTCTAGAAAAATATACGCCCCAAGTATTGAAGTCCCGGCAGTTAAGCTAATTAATGGGGCTATGATAGAAATATCCCCTACCTGGACGGCCTTGTAGTAAATAAATAGATGACTAGTTGTTAGTACTGCATGTAGGAGTAAAAGTAATACCACTTGCACGTCCAGGGTAAAAGGGCTAAACCAAACTGCAAACGGCAACATCATCGCCATAAAAGGCAGAGCGGTTAACTGCTGCAATAGAGCCATGGCTGTAGACGGAATTTTGTCAGCAAGAGATTTTTCAGAACCACGTCTTGTAACAAGTAACGTTAAGGCAAGAAGGGAATAGAAAAACCACATCAGTCTAGTGTAGCTATGTCTACTCCAATCAGCAATTTATTGATTGGTGATAGAGGAAAGAGCGTTGAAGAAGCTACAGTTTAAGGTTACAGAGTTTCAGGGTTGAAGAGTTTATGCATTAAGAACTTATAACTTTTTAACTCTTATACTTTCAACATCCCTCGTAGCTACCCATTTTTCATGTTTCATATTCCATTTTTCAATCTTGCAGCTCAATGGTAAATGTTATCCGCCAGCTGGCGGAGCTAAATCTATGTTAAATGTAAAATGCTAAATGATAAATTTCTCTCTATTTTGGCACTCTTGTCATTTGACTGCTAAAACGTTATAATTGAGCCCATGTTAAGTGATAGACAACAGAAAATATTGCGAGCAATCGTGGAAGAGTACGCAGAAGTTGCTAGCCCAGTTGGTTCACAATTGCTTGCCAAAATATTTAATGTTTCTAGCGCTACTATAAGGGCAGAAATGGCTGAACTTGAACGCGCCGGCTATATAATGCAACCTCACACCAGCGCCGGGCGCATCCCTACAGACAAAGGTTATCGTCACTACGTTAATCACACCACAGAGACCGACGGTTTAGAAGCGTCAATGCGCGGTGAACGGGCACTAACAGCTCGAATAGGGGAAGGAAGCGTACCGGAGCGGGCAATTAGAAATACTGTTGATACACTTGTAGAGTTAACGCAGAATTTGGGTGTGGCTACCATTGGTAAACAGCTATATATGAGCGGACTATCAAACTTATTTGGTCAACCAGAATTTATACAACAAGGCCAGGTACAAGAAGTTGCTCGCCTACTAGATAATCTAGAGCCTTGGCTTCGTGAAGTAGCCCCTAACAAACCACTTAGTGTCTACATTGGTAGTGAAAATCCGATAGGCCGTAACAGTGGATGTAGCTTAATTATTAGCAAGTTCCGCAGTCCCTATTCTGATAAAAGTTTTATAGGTGTTATTGGACCTACAAGGCAAAGCTACAAGGAAGTTATGGGACTGGTGGAAAACGCCGGCCGAATGCTAGAGAGGTCTTTTTAATGTCTAGAAAACAGCAGTTTACATCAGCAATCTCTAGCGGTATTGACGGAATTGTCGGATGGATTTCAGTAAGTTTATTTAAAAGGTTTAGAAGAAAAAATGACTAAAAAATCACTTGATTATAAAGAAATAGCCCAGCAGTTAGCTCAGGAAAATGATTCTTTAAACGATGCGCTACTTCGTGAGCGGGCTGACGCTATGAATGTCAGAAAACGTGCTGAAGAAGACCGTATTAAAATGGGCGGGTTCTATAAAGCGATGGTTGTTAAAGAACTGCTACCTACAATCGACAACTTTGAACGTGCACTTAAGTCACTACCAAAAGACTTAGAGGGAAATGATTTTATTGCCGGAATAGAAAAAACCGTTAAACAATTTGGTGCTACTCTAAAAAAACTTGGTGTTGAAAGAATCAAAACTGTTGGCGAACATTTTGACCCAAATCTGCATGAGGCAGTGACAATGGAAGAAGGCGACGGCGAACACGAAATCGTATCTGAAGAGTTGCAGAGTGGCTACATTATGGGAGAAGAAGTAATCCGCCACGCCATGGTAAGAGTTAAAGCAGGATAAGAAATTTATGTCTTCTGAGGCTTTAGGTAATTTAGAAGAAGATTATTGGGCTAGAGTTAAATGCGCAGAACGACGGGGCATATCTCCTCATGATATTAGGCATATCAAAGCCAAACTGGGAAGTCACGTACAAATTGAATTTCCTGATGAGTCACCTCCTTTATCAGAACACAGCAGTATCGCAAGTAATCCTACTGTCGTACAGCACGATAGTAATTCTTCACGCATTTTCGACGAGCACTAATAGCCCGACTTGCACAACAGAATAATTAGCACTCTAAGTACTTGACTGCTAATTTTGCATTTGCTACAATTATTGGCAGAAGCACACACAGAGTGCTAATTAATAAGATTAACAAGAAAGGGGAGCTAAGGGAAAAGAGCAGCCGGAACAGGGAATTTATTTCACTGTCCCGCCCGCCCAAGAAAAACCGTAGGTTTGTCTTGAAAAGCCTTGGCGAAAAAATTATGGGTAAAATTATAGGAATAGACTTAGGTACAACAAACAGTGCAATGGCAGTTATGCAGTCAGGTAAGCCTGAAATTATTGCAAACTCAGAGGGAAATAGAACAACTCCATCAGTAGTAGCACTTAATAAAAAAGGCGAAAGACTAGTTGGTGCATTAGCACGTAGACAACAAGTTACTAACCCAAAAAACACCATTTATGAAGTAAAACGACTAATTGGCCGTAAGTTTAGCGATAAAGAAGTCCAAAAAGACTTGAAACTTATGGGCTATGAAATGGTTAAAAGTGGTACAGGCGTTAAAGTAAAGATGGGCGACAAAGAATATAGCTCTGAAGAAGTGAGCGCTATGATTTTGGGTAAGCTAAAGTCCGACGCAGAAGCATTTCTTGGCGACACAGTGACAGAAGCGGTTATCACCGTGCCTGCGTATTTTGATGATTCACAGAGACAAGCAACCAAAGACGCAGGTAAAATTGCTGGTTTGGAAGTTAAACGTATTATTAACGAGCCAACAGCGGCTGCCCTTGCCTATGGTCTAGACAAAGAAGGCAAAAAAGACGAAAAAATTGTAGTCTACGACCTAGGTGGTGGTACTTTTGACGTATCAATCCTAGAACTTGGTGACGGAGTTTTTGAAGTTAAATCTACCAACGGCGACACGCACTTAGGTGGTGCAGACTTTGACCGTGTAGTTATTAACTATCTAGCCGACGAATTTAAAAAAGAACACGGCCTAGATATCAGCACAGATAATGCCGCAATGCAGAGGTTGCGAGACGAAGCAGAAAAAGCTAAGATTGAGCTATCAACTGCACAAGAAGTTGATATCAACCTACCGTTTTTGACAGCAGACGCAGATGGTCCAAAGCACTTTGAGCACAAACTTTCTCGTTCAAAACTTGAAAGTCTAGTTATGGATTTGATAGATAAAACAGCAGGTCCATGCGAAAAGGCACTAAAAGACGCTAAACTAACAGCCAAGGACATAGATGCCATTGTGCTTGTTGGTGGTATGACAAGAATGCCGGCGGTTGTCGCAAAAGTTAAGAAAATATTTGGAAAAGACCCAATGCAGGGTGTTAACCCAGACGAAGTTGTAGCTGTTGGAGCGGCTATTCAAGGTGGAGTTTTGGCAGGCGATGTCAAGGATGTGTTACTACTAGACGTAACACCATTGTCAGTTGGTATCGAAACTATGGGCGGAATTGCTACAAAGCTAATTGAGAGAAACAGTACAATTCCAACCAGCAAAAGCGAAACATTTTCTACAGCTGCTGATAATCAGCCCCAGGTAGAAATTCATGTTGTGCAGGGTGAGCGTGATATGGTTGCAGACAACAAGTCACTTGGTAGATTCGTACTAGATGGAATTGCCCCAGCTCCACGCGGTATGCCACAGATTGAAGTTACATTTAATATCGACGCAAACGGAATCTTGAATGTTACAGCTAAGGACAAGGGGACAGGTAAAGAGCAGTCTATCACTATCCAAAACAGTGGTAACCTAGACAAAGCAGAAGTAGAGAAAATGGCCAAAGAAGCCGAAGCTAATGCTGAAGAAGACAAGAAAAAGCGTGAATCAGTAGAGGCTAAAAACCTGTTAGAGAATGGTGTATACCAGGCAGAAAAATTTGTTTCAGAGAACAAGGAAAAACTTGCTGAGGAAGATGTTAAGACTCTAGAGGAAGCCATCAAATCTGCAAAAGAAGTTCAGGGCAAAGAGGGCGCAGACAAAGAAGCTCTTGAGACTGCAGCTAAAGAACTGTCAGAGAAAATGATGCCTATCGGTGCAAAGATGTATGAGGAAGCAGCCAAGAAAGAAGGTAGCAGTGAGCAGGGAGAAGAAGGCAAGGACAAAGACGAGCCAGTAGAAGGCGAAGTCGTCGACGAAAAAGACGAGAGTAAGTAAGTGTCAATCAGCTCCTATTCTAACTCTGAGTTAATGCTGGAACTCTTGCAAGACCCAGATCGTGTAATAGCGCAAGCTGAGGAAGATTTTGTAGGCATTGTCGATAACTTACCAGGTATCGGCCCGTAACTTGCTGTAGTGCATACTTCACTAAGTATGGCAGCCTATGCAGAAGGACTGCCCGGTATTGATGTTCGTAGTTTGGAAAGAACAGCAAGACAAGTTGCGTTAGTTTTGTCCAGGGATGAGTCGCGTATGCAGGAAGTTAGAGAAAGAATTCTTGCGAAGCGAAAAGAATGGGACGAAGAAACCGTGGCTTTCTTATTAGTAAAAACAACAAGCGCAGAAGTTGTCGAAGATAAATAAGTGGATAAAATAAATGTCGAAGCGTGGGTCAAAAGAAACATGGATGGCACACTAGAAATTATGGGAAGACGGGCATTCGTAGATGGAGAATTTGATGATGAGGCTGTTGATTTTAACTTGATTCCAGAATCACTAAAACTTGCTGAAATACTTAGACTTGAAGTAACAGAAGAGAATAAAGAGCTAAAGAACGCTTTGTTGATGAATTACTCAATAATGTGCCTATGTACCAGTGTTGAACAGACATTAAAACGAATAGCTAAAAAATATGCATCTGAACATGCTTCAGAAGTACTTTCTAAAAATGAAAACTATTTTCAAAATCCCAAAAATGCCAATACTTTTTTTAAAAATAAAATCGGAATATTTCTTACCGGTTGTTTTAACTGGGATAATCTAAAACTTGGTTTTGAGCACAGTCATAGCCTAAGACACGTATCGCCACTCAATGTAATTGTAAATGAAAGAAGAGTAGTTAAAAATAATGAGAAGCCTCTTCATGTTAGATTATTTTATGATGATTTTGAGAAAAATGTAAAAATTGGTTCAGATAAACTTATGAAAAATATAGAAAAATTATAGTGGCTGTTTCGGAGCCACACAGTAACTAAAAGCAATATGTGTCATTTCATAATTTGAGCTATAATAACTTTATAAACAATAATAGTGGAGATTAATATAACAAAACGTAGTTTTATACCGGTACTTCCAATCATATTTTTATTCTTGGCAGTTTTTATTACTCGCTCTGATGTGCGGTGGTTTTTTATGCTTGCTGGGTTATTATTAATATCCGAGGCTTGGCTAGTTAAAAAAGCAAAGTTAGACCATCTAAAAATGTTCGCAGTATCCCTGCTAGCGCTGGCTAGCATTGGTCTGGGTGCTGCATCTATTTTGACTATTGAGAAAATAGAGCTACTTAAAGACCCACAACGGGTCACAAGCTGTAGTTTTAGCCCTATCGTGGCTTGTTCGCCCGTTATTGCCAGCCCGCAAGCTAGCGCCTTTGACCACATCCCCAACCCTATTTTTGGAATATTTGGATTTACCGCAGTATTCACGGCCGGCATGACAATACTTGCCGGAGCAGAAAAGCTAAAACGGCCATGGTGGCTGGCACTATTTGGCGGAACGGTTTTTGGTATTTCGTTTAGTATTTGGCTGTTTAATGCTGGTGTATACCAAATTGGAGCACTATGTTTGTATTGTTTATCAGTATGGCTAGTAACAGTCAGCCTATTTTGGATTGTATTCGCCAAGTTGCTAGACCAAAAAATGCTGTCGATAAATAAGAAGTTTGATAAATTTATAATTAAAAATCGCGACAATATAATTACTGCAAATATTGTTTTAATAATATTGCTTTTGTACTTCCGCTGGTCAGACTACTGGAACGGACTCCTTTGATACAAATGAAACGCTTCAAAAACACGTATAACAAAATTAGAGATTATTTAAAACGTAGACCAAAGACGATTATTCCTATAGTAGCATTTGCGTCACTAATAATATTTGCTGGTGTAGAGTGTGTTAGAGCAAATCTTTACTTAAATAGTGTTGATGAATATAAGAATTCTGGCGAAATACTGAGCGTTAAGGACACAGTTAACCAACTACAAAAATCTGTAAAGATTTCATCAATGTCCTACTTTTGTGATATAGAACTCGAAAATTTACTAGCAGAATTTAACGAAGCCTATTCAGATACATATAAAGAGAGTAATAACCCTGAAACATTAGTGCCGGTACTGCATGATAAACTAAAAACAGCCGGCTCACCACCAAGCTTTAGTTCACTTATGAATTTTTTGCCTAAGCCAAAAGAGGCGGAAAAGCTCAGTCAAGATATAAATGGCGCATATTTAGAGCTAACTGAATTATCTAAAGAAAATACATTAAACAATTACTGTTTAAACTTGGAGAGTGCACTGGTTAGAACGTATTTTCTACAGGATTTAAAAAAGCCAGAAGGAGTTAGTGCACTACTGCCTGGGCAGATTGAGAATTTTCAAACAAATGTTTCCCAATCCCAAGATTTGATAGTTGCTATGACTTTTCCGACAGAATTTGAGTCAGAACACTTAAAAATACTCGAGTTTTTAAATGAAGTTGCACTAGATTTGCGCCAAGACGACAATAGCTACAAACAATTTGCGCGAAACATAGAAGACGACTTAAAAATTCTGGATGAAGCGCTAACAAGTATCAGAGCAAAAACCACTAAACTTCAAAAGGTACCAGATAATATTGCTTTGCAGGCAAGTGTCTTAGAATAAGGTTTTCGTAAGCAGTTTTAAAGTGCCACTTAGTGTTGTATTATAATAAAATGACAAAGTGGACTGGATGTTCGGAAGAAGATAAATCCTCAGCTGTTGAAGCGATACTTAGAGACTATGAAGAGTCAAGAGCAAGACACGTAAAACCAGTAACATCCAGAGCACTTGGCGAAACTGCCACAACCACACCACTACAACAAACCATTACAGCTAACTCTCCACCCTCGCCTAGCCACCAAATGTAAATGCGTGAATCGCTAATCCAGGAGTAAATTCTATAACAATAGTTTCTTGCGACGACTTTGCTTTCTCTACTATTGTATAGATATCTTCAGATAAAATCGGTATATTGTTATTCCCTATACTTATTTCTCCGTCAACACTACCAGAAAATACCCCATAAACATTCTTTGAAATATATGAAAGTTGTAACGTGCAGCTCTCAATACATTTAGCGAATTCTTTATCTACAGTCCATCTTCCGCCAAGTGACCAAGTATTCAGGGGTTGTGACACAGCTAGAAGATAATCCGCAGTCCCAAGATTATAATTTTCATTTGTAAAGTTTTGTGCTCTTTGCCCACCAATGTAGATTTCCGGAGTCTGAATGTTTGAAGTAACAATGGGCTCCTCTGTGACGGTCTTCTCTCTTAAACTGTCCGATCCCGACTCTGCAAGTAATAGACGTATTGCTTCTTCTGTCTCTTCATATTGCCCTTCCCCAAAGTGCGTACGGCGTACCTGACCGTTTTTATCAACTAGGTAGTGTGCAGGCCAAAACTGATTTTTGTAAGCCCGCCAGGTCTTAAAATCGTTATCTAGTGCCACTGGGTATGTTAACTTTCTATCACTAACTGCCTTGTCGACGTTTTTTAGAACTTTTTCGAATCCAAATTCTGGCGCATGAATACCCAAAACTACAAATCCATCATCTTTGTAGTTGTCATACCAAGCCTGCACGTACGGCAGGGTTCGCTCACAGTTAATACAAGAGTATGTCCAGAAATCTATTAACACTACTTTGCCTTTTAACGATTCTAAAGTTAACGGTTCACTATTAATCCAGTCCTGTAATCCTAAAAGTTCTGGTGCCGTGTAGGGAACTACGTTTAAAAGCTCATTATCGCCGTTTCCAATTTTATTAGTATTTTCTTGACTCTCATTATCGTTTTCTTCTGGAACTAGCTTTATCTCTAAGCTTTTAATATTAAGAAAATCCTTATCAACAAGAAAAGTTTGTATTTTTTTGTCGTATCCAGTTATTACAGCTAGTCCAACAGCAATAAACAATATAGCAATAATTTTCTGGAACAACCCATGCGGGTTTGACGCCCATTTAATCCTATCAATTAATCGTCGTCCAAGCAGGGCAATTCCTAATAGTGCAATCGCTAGGCCTATAGAGTACATACCAAGATAAAGGAGGCCCCTAGCTGTGTTTTCTGGTAGTACAGTAGCAATCACCCAGGCATACATAGGGCTACAGCTACTAAAAACAGGCCCGAGAGCTAGCCCAGTTAAAACAGCTGATAGTGTGCCGTTCTGTTGTTTGCCGGCTCCACCCAGCAGTTTTTGAGATTTTGCTTGTAGACCTAAATTTCCTATTATATAATCCCACGCTTGCGGGAAAAGCATGCTTAGGCCAAGTAAAATAACAATACTTCCTGAAAAATAATTCCAAACTTTAGGGTCGATACCAATTAATGATGTTGATACTTTAAGTAGCAGAGTAAACAAAATAAGCGAGAACACCAAGCTTCCGACAATTATATACGGTCGCTTTTTGCTTTTATCGTCCGCAAAGCTCCCACCTATAATTATAGGGAGAAGTGGCAAGACACACGGAGCTAGCACGCTCAAAAAACCGGCTATAAGACTTAAGAACGCAACAAGCATTTGATATTTCCTGACTTATTAATATTATTTTTCTAAGATTCAATTCCAGCTATAGCTTTATCTAGACTTGTTGCAGACCACTGCGAAATTTCATTTCCGTCATTATCTACTTTAACAAAAGTATATTGAGTCGTTACTCCGTATTTTTGACGTAATTCTGTAGACGTATCAAAGTCCGCTTTAATTAAAGTTGTGTTACTTGGGATTTGTGTAGGGTCAGATGTGATGTCCTCGTCGATAGATTTGCAGATTGGGCACCAGCTAGCATGGAAGAAATATACTTTGGTTTGGTTGGCATATGTATCTTTGTTTGCATCAAAATCGGCAAGCTCAACATATGTTACGGTTTTTTTCATCATAGCTTCATCTTCAGTTTTATCCATAGTCTCATCACCGTCTTTTTTCATAGCTTCTTCGCTGTCATTTTTCTCCATAACATCAGCTGTTTCGGTTTGTGACTGTTCGCTTGTCTTGCTATCTGTGTCACTCTGCATAGCAAATGCAAATGCACCGCCAGCAACAATTATAATTCCTAAAATTACACCAATAAGATTCTTGTTCATAATTTCCCTCATATATTAATTGATAATAACTATTGTAGAGATAATAAATGTAAAGTCAACTTTACTTTTTAAACTGTATGTATGATTGCTTAGCTATTATCATTGTGGCAATGGTTATGACCAACCAAGAATCTACAGAATGATTAAAAGACTGTATTACTAGCGCTAATACTAAAACGCTCAGACCTGCTAGATAACCTAATCGCCCCGCCTTATCTACGATTATTGCTTCTCTTTCATCTGCTGGCTGTTCTTGCCAAAGTAGCCCAGCAAATACTCCAAAACTTGCAAGTAATAACCCAGTTACTACAATAAGTGCCATATTATTCATCGTAAGATTGAAGGGGTCGGTTAGTAGAACACCAAGTATTATTAGTGTTAGGCTAGAAGTCAGCAGAGATAATGAAATTTTTCGCATGTGCTTAGACATAGAATACCTTTTCTATTGTAGTTTTAAAATGTTTAGCTAGTTTCATTGCTAGCAGTACTGATGGCACGTAGTCACCCTTTTCGATAGCTATAATTGTTTGACGTGTCACTCCTGCACTTAATGCTAGCTCTGCCTGAGTCTGCCCTGAGTTTTGGCGCAGTTTAACTACATTGTTTTGTAATATTTCAGTATGTTTCGAGTTCATGTAAAGTTGACTATACCATATTTACAAATAATAATTAAACGATATACGTGTTCTAAGGTTAAACTTAAGATGATGAAACAAACATTAGCACTAGCTATTTTAGACGCCGGGCATTCAATATTTCTAACTGGGCCGGCTGGTTCGGGCAAGACTTTTGTTTTAAATCAATTTATCCGAGAGGCAAGAGCAAATGGAAAATCTGTTGCCGTTACAGCATCTACAGGCTTGGCTGCCACGCATTTGGGTGGAAACACTATCCATTCCTGGGCAGGGATTGGTATATCTGATGAACTACACAAAAAGCACGTAAATGACATGA
>JAGONL010000068.1 GCA_017993025.1 Candidatus Saccharimonadota bacterium | reverse complement strand
GCTGGAGTAAATTCATGGAATTTAAGAACAGGTAATTTGTCCGATTCTGACTTTGAAAAAATAGGCCAGGCAATGGGCGTATTAAGTGAAGCGCAGTTATTTATAGACGACACACCCGGAATCACTGTCAGTGAACTGCGCACCAAGGCACGCCGTGAAGCGCACAAACATGAACTTGGCTTAGTGATAGTAGATTATTTGCAACTAATGAGCGGTGGTGCAAAATTTGGTGGTTCCGATAACCGTGTACAAGAAATATCTGAAATATCCAGGGGGCTAAAAGGCATCGCCAGAGAATTAAACGTACCGGTACTTGCACTAAGTCAGTTAAGCCGTTCTGTAGAATCTAGAAGCCCGCAAATACCACAACTAGCCGACCTTCGTGAGTCAGGATCTATTGAGCAAGACGCTGACGTTGTGGCGTTCATTTATAGAGAAGATTATTATAATCCAGAAAGTGACCGCCCAAATATTATGGATTTATACATCAAAAAACATCGTAACGGGCCAACAGGGAAATTAGAGTTATATTTTGACCGCGAACGACAAAAAATTAAAAGTCTAGATACTAAACATTCTTCTCCGCAATTTAACGATTAAATAGCCCCTCTCACAGTAACAAAAATTATCAATCCAAAACACAACGTATTTGTTCTGTGGTGACTAAAATCTAATGCTTACTTAAACCTAATTTTTGCTATAATTATTCAAGAGTGAAAAAACGCGGGGAAAAAATACTTAAAAGCCTTAAAAAGGTGTGGCGAAGAGAGTCGCTTGTTCTGGTCGCTATTTTGGCTCTTTTTTTGTCGATTTTTTCTGTTTTAAGCAATATCCCAGAAAATGCAGCCCTGCAAGAGCACGCTACCGCAAATGATTCTAGCTCTTTAGGGGTTATACTAGACAACCCTGTAAACGCACCGTATAAACTAGCTACTTATGGTTTAACTTCTCTAAGTCCCTCTATACGTCTCGTTCGGGCAGTTAGCTTTGTTTTTTATATCGGCGCTTGTATAGCAATATTCTATGCTTTAAGGCACTGGCACACTTTGCAAACATCCATTATAACGACCGCCGCCTTTGCTACAAACTCTGTAGTTCTAGCAGTAGGCAGGTTGGGCACGACGCTCATAACAGTCATGAGTTTTTTTATTTTTTCGAGCATGCTTTTATGGCAACTACATTCTAGATCAAACAAATTTGTTCCGATAATTGTTCTTGTTGCGCTTGGCTCACTTCTGTATACACCCGGTGCACTTTGGTTCTTTTTGCTTTTAGGTATTGTCTATTTTAATAGATTCAAAAATCTATTTTATAACGTGAAAAAGCCAGCGATTGTTTTTGGAATTATCACTGCCATACTGTTGATAGCACCTTTAGTATTTAGTTTTGCAAGAAATTTAGATACGCTTAACCAGTGGCTGCTAATCCCAAACAATCTCGAATTGTCTGAAATTCCAAGGTCTATACTGCGAGTTCCTTCGGCGTTTATCTACAGAATGCCTTCGGAGCCATTGATTAATGTTGGAAGGCTTCCAATTTTTGATGTTGCAAGTGGGATTTTGTTTCTTATTGGGCTTAACGCCTATAGACGAAAGCTAAAATTAGATAGAACAAAAGTTATGATTGGCAGTGCGCTTGTAGCAATAGTTATTGGGGCGCTAGGAGAGCTAACTTTATCTGTAATTCTACTTTTGCCCTTTGCGTATAGTGTTATAGCTGCTGGAATAGAATATCTTCTGGATGAATGGTACTCGGTCTTTCCACGAAATCCGTATGCACGTAGTTTTGGGCTTCTGCTTATAACGTCTGTAGTATTGTTTAGTATATATTATCAAATGACCAGGTTTTTTGTTGTTTGGCCACAAACACCAGAAACCCGAGCCGTATATAATCAATCTAGAATTATTTATGAACCGCCGACGACTGATACAATAGAATTAGAAAAAGGAGAGTAGACGTATGAGCAAGTTTGACCAAGCGAAAATGATAATGAAAATGCGTAAAGTTCAAAAAGAGCTACAGAAAGAAATTATCGAAGTTGAAGCAGGTGACGGCGCAGTTAAAGTAGAAATAAACGGCGAGATGAAAATTAAAAGTATTTCTATAGATGCAGATTCTGTTGACCTTAGCGATATTGGACAGTTAGAAAACTGGGTAGAAGAAGCCGTAAAAACCGCAATCGCTCAAAGCCAAAAATTAGCAGCAGAGAAAATGCAACCAATGATGGGCGCTTTGGGAAACTTGGGACTGTAAACGATTTGCAATTAGCTTATAGCAATTAGCATAGAATTAGCAATTATCATTTAGCTATGAATACACGAAAGAACATTAATTGAGTAGTTTGCCTAAAGCACTTGAAGCACTAATAGAAGCCTTGGGGCAGTTACCGGGTGTTGGACCTCGTAGTGCTGAACGTTACGCATATTTTTTACTAAAAAACGATAAGCATAAAAGCTCAAAACTTGCTAGCGCACTCGAGAATGTACATAGTGGCGTAGCACAGTGTCCAAAGACGTTTGCGATAATTGACGCCAAGGACAAGGTATCCCCACTATATGAAGATCCATCTAGAGACAAAACTATTGTTGCTCTAGTCGCTGACCCATTTGATATTATCGCTCTTGAGAAAACATCGCTGTTTAGAGGTACGTACCATGTGCTTGGTGGGCTAATTTCCCCAATAGACGGTATCGGGCCTGAACAGCTACACATACCTGAGCTTAAAAACCGCATTAAGCACGACAAGGTTAAAGAGATAATACTAGCCACTAACGCCAGCGTAGAGGGCGAGACAACGTCGCTGTATGTACAGCAAGAACTTGCTGAATTTGACATAACCATTACTCGTCTAGCGCGGGGATTACCCGTAGGAGTAGATCTAGAATACGCCGATCAAATAACTTTAGGTCGCTCACTAGAAGGCAGACAGAGTTTTTAAGAAGCCTTGATAAACTTAAACTGTTATACTATTTGTAAATGAATTACGGCGAAGTGAATAAATTAGTTGAGGAAGCTAAACATATTGTTGTTTTGCAGGCCGATAACCCAGATGGGGACTCGCTAGGTTCTGCTTTGGCTTTGGAAGCTATTTTTTCTGAAATGGGTAAAAAAATTACGCTTGCCTGTGCAGTAGATATCGCACAGCACCTACGATTTATGTCTGGCTGGGACCGTGTGCAAAAAGATATTCCAAAAGACGCAGATTTATTTATTGCTGTTGATGTAAGTACTGAAACACTATTTGAGCATTATGAAAACAATGGGCAGATGGCTTGGGCTAAAACAAAGCCTTTTGTAGTGCTAGACCACCATACCGAAACAGATGGATTATCATATGCAACACTCAGTATTATCGAGCCAGTTGTAGCAACAAGTGAGCTTTTGTATAAAATTGCACAAGAGCTTGACTGGCCGCTGCCAGTTGACGCCTGTGAAATGATGGCAATGAGTATTATGAGTGATTCACTTGGTCTAACTACTGACGCTACAACACCAACTTCTTTCCGAGTCATGGCAGATTTAGTAGAAAAAGGCGTTAACTTAGCTAAACTAGACCAAGCACGGCGGGAATTAATGCGAAAAGAACCAATACTTATTCCGTACAAAGGCAAGCTTCTAGAACGCGTTGAATTTGATTCTTCTGGACGAATAGCATCTGTGGTCATAACTTGGGCTGAAATTGAGCGCTACAGCCCGCTTTACAACCCGTCCATGCTTGTTATTGATGATATGCGGCTAGTTGTTGGTGTGGACATTGCAATAGCTTACAAGGTCTATGCGGATGGTAAAATCACTGCAAAAATTCGATGTAACTTTGGGCGTGCTATTGGCTCTGACTTAGCGTCTGCTTTTGGTGGTGGTGGGCACCCATATGCATCTGGTTTTAAGATAACAAATGGGCGAAAACTTGAAGATGTCCATGCGGACGTTATAAAAAAAGCAAATGAATTACTAGATTTA
>JAGONL010000067.1 GCA_017993025.1 Candidatus Saccharimonadota bacterium | reverse complement strand
CGTTTTTCTCTAGTGGTTTTTTCTCGTAGTGAACTTTCAAAATTGCTTCACGGTCTTTGCGGTCAGGTAGACCAATGTTTACTCTGCGGTCAAAGCGCCCAGGTCTTAGAAGAGCTGGGTCTAGAACATCGGCGCGGTTAGTTGCGGCCAACACTATTACATTCACACCTTGTTCAAATCCATCCATCTCGACCAAAATCTGGTTTAGTGTTTGTTCTCTCTCATCATGACCACCACCCATTCCTGAGCCACGGCGACGACCAACAGCGTCAATTTCATCTACAAATATTATGCTCGGCGCATTTTTCTTGGCTTTTCCAAACAAATCGCGAACACGTGACGCACCAACGCCGACAAACATTTCTACAAACTCTGAACCTGAAATGCTGAAAAAAGGCACATCAGCCTCGCCTGCAACGGCGCGAGCTAATAATGTCTTACCTGTTCCCGGAGGGCCAACCAGCAACATGCCTTTAGGAATACGCGCACCATTAGCTTCATATTTTTTAGGATTCTTTAGAAAATCAACAATTTCCTCTAAATCTTCTTTAGCCTCGTTAGACCCTGCAATATCTTTAAATAATACTTTTTCTTTTTCGTTTCCGTATAGACGCGCTTTACTTCGGCCAAAACTCATTGCCTGGTTTCCCTGACCCTGCGCGCTTCGCATCATCCAAAACAGTAAACCACCGAGCAAAATAACTGGTGCCAGCGTAAACAGCACATCAGTCCAAATCTTCCCACTATTATCCGGCTTTGCTACCGTGATAACCATGTCTTTGTTTTGGTCGTTAGTTTCAATCCCCTGCTCTTTGAGTGAAGAATTCGGTTCTTTCATTGATTTTTGACTTGGATTTTCATCGCCTCTTTTAGTAATTGTCAGCTCTTCTCCAGCTACTTCAATTTTGCTGATTTCGCCACTGTTGGCCCTGGAACGAACGTCTGAAAATGCTACTTCTTCCAAAGACTCGCCCTGGTTATAACCAGATAGTCCTACAACTACAAACAGTCCCATTAAAATAACAAATATAATTGTTCTTATATTGCTTTTCTTATTATTAGTTGGCTTTTCGCCGTCGCCTTTACGCGGTGCTGGTCGTTTTATCTTGTTTTTATCCATGCTCAAATTATACATGGGCAAGGTCGACAATTACTCTAGAATTAAAGTGACGGTTTTTTTGTTAATTAAAAGAGAGGCTTTTGAGTTCAGGTTTATTTGTTTACCCGGGAGCGCAGTCTTGATGGATAATACAGCTCGTTCTATCATTTTGCGGTCTAATTCTAGCCCATTAATCCGTAGCCATACAGCCGTAAGTTCCTTCTGCACTGTGTATGGTAATACAACAAACCGCGCTCTAACTAATTGACCTTTTTCTAAATTTTGAACTAGTAGTTTCTTAGTCTGGTCGTCAATCTCCGTATACAGTTTTACCGTATTTTCTCTAATTTTAATTAGTTCCTGGCGCTGATCAGCACTCAATTTTGGAACAATTTTCATTCTTACATAATTCCTAAAGTACGATGTGTCTAGGTTTGTGCTGTCTTCTCGCCAGTTTAGTTTATGCTCTACGGCATAGTCCAAGATTTCTTGCTTCGATTTATCTATAAATGGCCGGAGAATCGATGAGCGCGTGAACCCAATTAACCCTCTAGGGCCTGTGCCACGCAGTATATTAACAATCATCGTCTCTATTACGTCGTCCTGATGATGAGCAGTAATTACACTTTCGGCGTTATGCTTTTTCATTTCATTAAACAAAAATTCATAGCGCGCAGTGCGAGCCGATTCCTCACTTGCGCCTTCACCTAAATCGGCACGCTTAGTAACAAATGCCATTCCATAATTTTTAGCTAACGATTCGACAAACTTAGCATCCTCGGAAGAGTCCGATCGAATCCCGTGATCAAAGTGCGCAACAATATAAAGTGGTTTCTCAACTCCTGTTTCCGGCTTTTTTCGGGCAATCATATCCAAAAGCACAACAGAGTCCACACCACCACTAATCGCAATAATATACACTTCTTTCATTGTCGTATAATAGTAACTGAAACAATTGTTAAATCAAAAGACGGAGAAGAGGCTAAAAATGAAAAATCTGTACTTTATAAGGCACGGCGAATCAGTTATGAATGTAGCGCAGCTTTCTTCTGGCCACACAGACACACCGCTTACAAAAAAGGGTCATAAACAGGCCGAAGAAGCTGGCAAACTCGTCAAAACGCAAGGCCTTAAGTTTGATGTAATACTCAGTTCTCCACTGCAAAGAGCTCATAATACAGCAAAGCATGTAGCAACAGCAATTGACTACCCAATAGAACTTATAGAGATACTCGATGACCTAAAAGAAAGAAATTTTGGTGATTTAGATTCTAAAAATATGACTAAAGATTACGGTATTGATTTAGCATACTATTATGCAAATCCTCGGTCCGCCGACCACATACCAAATATAGAAACAATCGAACAACTTCATAAAAGAGCTGAGAAAGTTTTTGAATATCTAAAATCTAGACCTGAGGAAACGATTTTAGTCGTAGGGCATGGGGCATTTTTAAGATCACTTCAAAGAGTTATAAATAACCAACCTTTTGACTATCCTATTGATCTTTCAAGCAATGCAAAAATCATAAAGCTCATATAAACAACTAGAAATGCAGTTAATAATCTGCTACAATCTACCCCTGTTAGTAGTTAACCAGTACACGGCGGGATAGCTCAGTTGGTTAGAGCGCAGGACTCATAAGCCTGAGGTCGCGAGTTCAAATCTCACTCCCGCTACCAAATTTAATGCCCCACATAAGTGGGGTTTTGAATTTGGTAATGGGCGTTAGCTTTAACTCGTGAACCTAAGAGGTCGCGAGTGAGAAATGCCAGTCGGCATTTCGCAAGGCAGCCAACTCTTGAATACTTGTTTTCAAAGAAGTTGCTGCGGGCCCGCGGAACGTGGGCAAATCTCACTACTGATATCAACATAAATAAGCTTATGTCCTCATAGAAACCTAGAGTCTTTTTATTCAGTTTGATATTATTATTCTATGAATAAATCCTTCCTCTTTGACCTTGATGGCGTACTTATAAACGACGAACAAATCTGGGAAGACAAAAAACAAGTACTGTATAGAGAACTGTTTGGTCATGATGTTGTCGTTAATATAGGCTCTACGCTTGGAGTTAATATAGACGGCATATACGAGCGTGCAGTTGCTCTCGGAGCAAAGACTTCCAAGCGGGAGCTAACAGATGCTTTCTACGAATTAGCTGAGGGAATATACGGAACCGCACCCATTCCTGATGGCCTAGATGAACTAGCAAAAACACTCAATATGTTGAATTATCGTATTGGTATAGTATCTGCATCGCCTTTACTTTGGATTACCACAGTTACAAAACGGCTTACCTTTGAGAAAGATATCGAAGTAATTATTAGTTTGACTGAACGTACAGATTTAGCCCACAAGCCAGCACCCGATGGTTACCTTGAAGCTATGCGTGTACTCGGCGCCACACCAGAGACAACTATAATTCTAGAGGACTCTAATTCTGGAATTAAGTCTGCTAAGGCATCGGGTGCACTTACAGTCGGCTTAAGGCAAAACCTGGCTGCTGGCTATAGGCAAGTAGGTGCTGACCAGTTTGCAGAGACTATTGAAGATGTAATAAAAATTGTTGCTAAGCATTCTAAAAGTCTAAATTCTAGTTTGCTTTAGCAGAGTACATTACTACTTTGTTTCCTTGAGAAACTGCATCTAACGAGACAGCTCCTCAAGGACATTATTTCAAAATGAGAGAAGCTGGACTACCAAATTCAAATAAAAACTTCTTCGATTGTGACTGACCTTTATAGTTTTTAAACTTTGGTCCAATCGAAGAAGTTTTTTGTAGTTTGATTATTATTTAAAATAATCTTTAGTTATCAAATAATTTGTCGTAAATCTTTACAAACAAATTTTTTGAATCTGATCGTTCGTAGCTCATCTAAATATGTTTAGCAA
>JAGONL010000015.1 GCA_017993025.1 Candidatus Saccharimonadota bacterium | reverse complement strand
AATCGTTGCAACTTCCCTGTTAATTATTAACAAGAAGCCTAAATTATGGAAATTAACCCATTTATTGTCGTATATTGTCATTTTGTTTGTGTTTTTTCACGCTCTGCTACTTGGTACTGACATGACTAACGGGATAATTAAGGCGGTTTGGATTATTTTGGGCAATATGATCAGTATTGCAATCATATACCGTGCTTGGAGGGCCTATACAACATGAAAAGTGTTAGTAGTAGAAAATTCCAAAAAGGTTTGCTAGCTGGAGTGATAGCTGTTTTATTTCTTATTTTATTTTGGGCAATAAACCTATTGGGGTCTCGTATACATACGCGTAGTATTCCTAGCGGTAGCATTTCTGTCAGTACTAATTATTCAAAATATCTTATTGGTGAACCGGTGTCTTTCACTATTTCAAACAACTTTAACAGCACAATCTACGTTAACAATAATTGCCCCGATGAACCGCTAGAAGTCTACAAATATCAAACTGACGGCACTTGGTCTCAGGTTCATGACGATACGGTAACTTCAGAGTGCAAAGATAGCGATAGACAAATAGTTGTCGCTCCCAACGATAGCGCCACTGGGTCTTATGAAAGATGGCCAAATCTGTTTAAAGAACCCGGCAGATATAGGGTCGTTGCGTATGTAGAATTTTATAACGAGCTTCCGTATCAGGATTTTGATATAGTAGCTATACCAGAACTATCAACCCCTGCTACAACTAACAATACAAGCCAAGCTTCACCAAGTTCTTCGCAGTCTTCTAATACTAATTCGTCTGCACAGACTAACTCTGCACAGCCTTCAACACCACAAGAAATAGCAGCTTCAACTAGAGAAACAGTTAATGTAGAAAACGCTGGTAGCGTTGTAGTAGATTACACCAATTCTTACATAACGGTACTTTCAATTTCTCTAAATTCTGGTTGTAACTTTGAAGGAGGTAGAAGCGGAACTTCTGTAGAAATTACCTTCAAATGTGGTGGTAGTGAAACACAACTTCAGTTAAGCATTAATAACGGCAAATTAGTCAAAAAAATAGAAAACGACTAGTATCAACAGATAATCATATCTGAATTGTCTGCACCGGTACCTATCATCGTGACTGGCACACCAACGAATTTTTCAATAAACAAAACATAGTCCTGGGCATTTTTGGGTAGTTCAGCAAATTTGGTTTCTCCGGAGACGTCGTCTTCCCAGCCGTCAAGCTCTGTATATATAGGTGTACATCGTTCTATATCTGCGGTGTCTGCCGGCATGTTCATAATCTCATGGCCATCAAGCATGTATCCTGTGCATACTTTTAGTTTAGGTATCCCAGACAACATATCAAGCTTTGTTAGCCCCAAATCTGTGAATCCATTCACACGTGCGGTGTATTTTGCCATTACTAGGTCCATCCAACCAATACTGCGTGCTCTACCCGTAGTGGCGCCAAATTCTGAACCCTTAGTACCTTTAACGCCTGCTAGTTTATCATGCATTTCTGATTCAGCCTCAGTTAGTAGCGTCGTGAATGGTCCCTTGCCCACTCTTGTCATCGGTAGTTTGAAAACGCCAATAATCCGTTTAACCGCTGTGGGTGGTATGCCAAGTCCAAGTGCTACACCACCAGCAGTGGTGCTAGAAGACGTAACGTATGGATATGTACCAAAGTTGGTGTCTAGCATGGTTGCTTGTGCGCCTTCCAGCATAATATCTTTGCCTTTAGCTATTGCGTCGTATAAATAGCTGACTGTATCAGTTATGTAGGGCTTTATACGAACCACAGACACCTCTAAACGCTCAATTTCTTCATCAACATCAATGATTAAATCTTTAAAACCAGACATAGCTATTTCTTTATTGTGCTCTTCTAGCAGATCTTGAACTTCTGTTTTCCAGTTAGCACGCTTAAAAACTTCTAGTCTTAATCCAACACGAACAGCCTTGTCTCTGTAAGTGGGGCCAATTCCTTGCGCCGTAGAGCCAACTTTGTCGGTTGCGCCGTCAATTACTCGGTGACTTTGCAGTGTCACGTGGGCACGACTACTAAGTTTAAGGTTGTCCGGGGTCAGTTTGACACCGGCCTTTTCTACATCATCCATTTCCACAACGAAACTATGCGGGTTGATAACTGTGCCACAGCCAACAATGTTTACGGTATCTTTACCAAAAACGCCAGAAGGCATTAGATGTAGTGCGAGTGCAACGCCACGCTCTGGGTCGTAGACATTATGTCCGGCATTACAGCCCCCGTTGCCACGGCCAATTATAGAAATGTTCTGTTCATGCACTAAATAATGGACAAATTTGCCCTTACCCTCGTCACCATACTGTCCGCCAATTACTGCAGTCGCACTCATAAATATTTACCCCTTTATACGATTTGTATTATAGCAACACTTTAGAAATAATTAGCATTTAACGTCTGAATTATTGCTTTAAGCACTAAATCTAAAATTTTAAATTCTAAAAATTTCTAAATTAAAAATATGATAATAGATACTAAACAACTAATTTTCTGTATTTTGTTTTCAATTTTTAGTCTTTCGTTTTGTTATTTTTTAGAATTTAGTGCTTTGGATTTAGAATTTATAGAAGTATAGTTTATATAGATGAACATCCCCCTAACACCGCTTGACGGCAGATATTATAGTAAAGTTGAACCACTCGTTGCTTATTTGTCCGAATCAGCACTTATAAAGCACCGTGTAATTGTCGAGGTTGAATGGCTTAAATACTTGTGCGGTTTAATTAGTAAACCTATTAGTAGTGAAATATCATCGAATCTTGACAAACTAGTGAGTGGTTTTAGCGAATCAGACTGCGAAGAAGTTAGAGAAATTGAAAAAACGGTTAATCACGATGTTAAGGCAGTTGAAATGTTTATTAACGGCAAGCTAACAAGCTGGGGACAAGAATCACTTATCCCATTTGTGCACTTTGGTAGAACCAGCGAGGATATTAATAACGTTGCCTACGCCTTGATGTTAAAAGGTGCCAGAGACAATGTACTTTTGCCAGCACTCAGAAAATTAGCTTCAAATTTAGGCGAAATGGCTAAATCCAGCGCAGACAAACCTATGCTCAGTCGTACTCATGGCCAACCAGCCACGCCAACTACTTTCGGCAAAGAAGTAGCCGTATTTGCCCACAGAATGGGCACCCAACTAGACAATATTGCTAGCGTTCCAGTACTAGCCAAATTTAACGGTGCCACGGGTACGTTTGGTGCTGACGTGGTTGCCTATCCTGAAATTGACTGGCAAGACACAATGAAAGTGTTTATTGAAACGCTAGGACTTGAATACAACCCACTAACAACCCAGATAGAATCACACGACTGGATAGCCCGGCTAAATAATGAATTTGTCCTAAGTGGCACAATTGCCACTGATTTTTGCAGAGATTTTTGGCAATATATATCTGTAGGCTATTTAAAACAAACTGTAAAATCAGGCGAAGTCGGCAGTTCTACCATGCCCCATAAAGTAAACCCGATAGATTTTGAAAATGCCGAGGCAAACTTTGGCATAGCAAACGCTCTACTACGTCACCTAAGCGAAAAACTACCAATATCAAGGCTACAGCGCGATTTGTCCGATTCGTCAGCCCTGCGTAGCCTCAGCACGGCTTACGGGCACTACTACCTTGCCCTGCAGTCACTAGCCAAAGGTCTGTCAAAGGTCTACGCCGATTCAGAACAAATGCTCAAAGATTTAGACAATGAATGGGCGCTACTAACAGAGGCTGTGCAAACAATAATGCGCAAAAACGGCATACCAGACGCCTACAACCAAATGAAAGACCTGTCGCGCGGAAAACCACTGGATAAAGAAACCCTACACGAGTTTATACAAGGCTTAGATATTGATGATAAAGACAAACAAGCGCTATTAGATTTAACCCCGCAAACCTACATAGGCCTAGCCAGCAAATTAGCTAATATATAAAATATTAATCTTGTTGATCTTCAGGTTTTTCAACTTTAGGCTCAGGAGAAGCAATAAATTGTGGAGTAATAAATTCAGTCACTTCACCTGTTATTCCATCTCTAACCATATACGTTTCTGTAAATGGATCAAAATAAACCGTTGTAGCTAATCTTCCGCTTATGTTTTGCCAATTAAGCTCCTGTCCAGGCGTCTCGGTTGGTATATTAACAGAGTTAACAGAGTGAAAAGGCACAATACTGTCATATTCATCATTTAAAGATGGGTATGTTTTTCGTTTTTTTGCGTAAAATGCTTCGAGGCCAGAGTCTGCTTCACTTGTTTCTAATATCTTTGGTGGTTTTTCCGGGTTATGGTAATTATTTATTTCTAGTGGTTTTCGCACTTTATCAATGTTTCTTCTTTTAAATTGCGGAAAAATATTTCCAATATCAAAGCCTGTTACCGTATTCGGTTCTAAAAGTGTTGGATTAGTAAAATAATCTTTGTGTAGTCCTTCGCCTATTGCAGGTGTTTCTCTAACGACACCTTCTGCAGTTTGTGCTCTTTCTCTATATTCTCGAAGAATTCTGTCTAAATCTGTTTCTAGTCGTCTTAGGCCAGCCCTTGAAGTATCTGGAAGTGTATATTTCCTTTCATCCATGCCTCTAAAGTTGGGAAATCCTTTGGTTCTCTATTTGTTTTATTAAAGCCAAGTAAATTTAAACCCAATAGATCATCAAGACCAGTTTTAGTCTGGTCATCAGCCCCCGTACTGTCAACTGTGCCATCTGCACCTCCAATTGGTTCTGTAGCTTCAGCGTCGATATCAGCAAAAAACGCACCCAAACCTACTTTAGTAGTATTAAATCCTGATGAAACTGTAGGAAGTTTAGTTAAATCAAATTCGGCACCAGCAAGGTCCAAAACTGCACCAGCTTGTTCCCCGGTTGTCGTATCTGGTACGACTACTTCTGTATTAGAACCTGTTTCTTGTACTACAGGCTGGATTAATCCTGTATCGTCACCTAGAGACTCATGTGGTTGTATCATATCTAAAGATTATATCACATCGATACAACAATGTCAACAAGAAGAATCATCTTCATTTTTGTCATAACAGGAGTGTTCGCATACAATATAAATCATATATGAGAATAATTTTAGCTTCGCAGTCGCCAAGACGTAAATATTTGTTAGAACAAATGGGTCTGCGGTTTGAGCAGATTCCTAGCAGTTTTGAAGAGTATTTTGACGACACCCGCCCCGTCGAGGAAGTGGTTAAAGAACTAGCCCTGGGCAAAGCTCTAGATGTGGCGAAAAATAACCATGATGCTGTAGTTATTGGTAGCGATTTGATAGTTGTTATTGATGGCAAGCAAATTGGAAAGCCAGAATCTGCGGAAGAAGCTAAGCAAATGTTAAGAAACATAAGCGGTCGAGCACATCAACTAATCTGTTCTGTTGCGATTGTTTGTTTTGATAAAAACTATCAAAGAGTTGAGGTAGAAACTGCAGAAGTAACATTTGACACGATACCGGAACACATCATTGATGAGTACGTAGCAACCGGCACGACTTACGACAAAGCAAGTGGTTACGCCATCCAGCACCCACTCATTAAGCCGTACATTCTAGAAATCAAAGGTCGACTTGACACAATTATAGGTCTACCAACTAATTTGGTATCACAGCTTCTGTCAGAACATGGCATAAACGCAAAAGAAGTTAATCTTGATAGCAAGGACAAAGATATAGCAAAAGCCCTATTTGAATAATATTTTAAGCTATTGGGCTTTAAAGTTCAATTTCGTCTAAGTCTGCATCTGCAAGTGCAGCTCCGCCTACAGTTTCCGCAAGTTCTACGCGCCCTGTTAGTACGGTGTCTGCTGGGCCGTAAGGCGCTTCAATGCTATCAGATGTTGCGACATTCATAGCAAGACCTTGCTGAACTAATTCTGCTAATAACTCACTCTTTGTTTGGTCGTATTCAAAAGGATCACTCATACCATTACATTACTATATATTGGTTAAATAGTCAAGTATGATTTTATGCTCTACTTTTCAAAATATCAATCCAAGAAGCAAATAACCTTACAAATATAAAAATAAAATAGTACATAAATAAATAATATTGTATAATACTTTCTAATGAGTAACGTATTTAAGCCACTACCCCCTGATTGGTCATGTGAACGATTGGTTGAGGAAACCGCAAAAAGAACATCTATATGGATTCCTACCTTTTCGATGTGTTTTATTGATAGGCAAGGAAGAGTAGCTCTAACAAAAAGGCAGACCGGGACTCCATTTCTTCCACGTGCTACATTGATAGAGCCAAATCTTGAAAAAACAGCGGAACGTGGATGGCGTACTGTCATAGATGCAACTTTACTTAAGCGTACCAAAGCTACTTTTGGGCCTTCTGGTGTTTTTGATGCTAGAAATGCAAATTTAATTGATAATGTAGCTAGAATTGAAAAGGACATTCAACCACGTGACTTATTACGCTGGCCTCTCGCAAAAGGCATTGTTCTTTTGCCGGCTGTGGGTTGTGTTGTTTTTGAGCGTATCGTACCAAATCCTAATCCTAAATTCGAACCAATTAGCTTAGAGTGGAGAGAGCCAAATGACGCTATTAAAATGCTAAGGGTTCAAAAAGACCATGATGGGTCGCCATCTGTAGTGAGTCAAATTTCAGCGGACTGCATAGAAATCTCGCTAGGTGCTATCGCTCAAGCCTTAGCTACACCAGCCCCAGAACAGTAAAATGCTGTAAATAAAGCAGTTGACACCACTAGTAAAGAACGCGCTATACTACCCTTAAGTTATGTAAGGGCTTTCGCTCATCGCGGATTCCTCCTCACAAACTCTTTTAAACTCCAGTAGTCGGGATAACACCCGCTTACTCTAAGTCACAAATCACGGTCTGTCTGGTTCCGATAACACCACGGCGTCTCTCTTATAACTTAAATTGGAGTATTTAAAAATGTCTATCTATTACTACGGAAAATTAGTTAGTTCCTACAACCCACGTCCTTCTACCTCAGAACCGGTCTTAGTCGGCGACATCATAAAAGAACGCGAAGATTACCAAACATATAAAACAAAGTTCGTAATCCGGCACTACCAAGATGCGTGAAAGCTACAAATTAATTAACAAGTAACATGTTCCATGTAACAGAGATGTTACATGGAACAGGTATCAAGTAAGCTCTCTGACACATGCTACATGGTAATTCTATGCTACATGACACCTGAGACATGATACATAAATTCTAAGGAGAATTCTAAACGGCAATTAACCAAAGAAAAGGATGAAATTATGCGCGAAGGATTGCACGAGCCGGTATCAGTATTGTCAATTTACTCAAAAGAAAAACAGATATTCAAACCGGCAATATTAACCTGGGGCGGTAGAGATTACCGCCTAGGCAAGGTCGATTTCTACCACAAAACAAAACAGGGCGCGACCACCCTGCACCATTTTTCGTTAACGGACAAGCAGGAATCAGTCTATTTCAAACTACTGTTTAACGCCAGCAACCTAAACTGGACGCTAGAAGAGTACATGATGGCCGGAGAAAACCAAGTGGTCTATAATAATAAAATATGAAAGTCGCTCAAGTAAAAACTAACCCTTACAGTGGTTCGGACTACTCAGAGCTTTACCCGCAGGCTAGAAAACTCTACAATCAGATAAAAGGTCAAACCAAAAGACAGCCATACGTGAGGTCAAAGTATTTTGACGGACAAAAAGTGTTTATTGAACTGTTTTGGATACATCTAAATCAGAAAACACCAAAAGAAAGAAGAAAACGGATCAAGTTCTACTCCTGTGGTATAGAACTTTTGCGTGAAACACGGCAACAACCAACCACAAAGAAAAGTTTAACAAAGAAGGGTGAGCTGCTGCATCGCTTTGCCGGAGTAACTCCACTGGGTGATTTATTCTACATTCAGGTCAAAGAAAACACAAAAACAAAGCGTAGAGATTTAATGTCAATATTCTCTACAAAATAAAAAGGCCTTCCGCAAGTGTAGTGTATAAACTACCGCCGAAGGTCTCTAGCAAGATTATAGCACAAGCTATAATAAGCAGTCAACATGACCGCAACAGCCGTAACTGGAGCTAGAAGAGTACATGATGGCCGGAGAAAACCAACCCCACTACGCCTGATTTAACTTTGTGGAGATGGAGTAACGGCTAGAATAACTTTGCCGGCTTGTGCAACAAAGCATTCGTCAGTAAGCAGGAAAGTGGTCTCTAGGCACTCTTCGCCAACTGTAGCATTGTTTACGACGTCAAACGTAGCCTCTGTAAGAGCAATAACAGGGCATGAATCTGTAAAACTACAAGCAACTGTTCCGGCAGAAGTTGGTTTAAAACTTTTGACACAGGTTCTGCCACAACTTTCAGATCCCGTTTCACCTGCTGGTTCCTGGTTCGGCCTAGATGCGTCAAATGAAGGCTCTCTGTCAATTCCCATAAAAGTTCCTAAAATTAATTAAACAATATTATATTTAACTATGCAACAAATGTCAACATATAGCAAAAACTACGCTGCCGGATTTCTAAGCAATTCTATTGCTTTGGCCATCATAGCTAGAGAAAATTCTGCTTTTGGGTCTTTTTGTGGTGCTAGATTTTTTGTTTGTCTAAAGAGTAGCCTTAAGGTGAACTCACTGAATAATGCTGCTTTAGCTATATTTTCTTCCGGGTTAGGCTCTATGCCCTCACGGCCATTAGTGAGCACTACGGGGGCAAAACAGGCGATTAAGAGTTTGCCTTTTGACCATTTCTCATCGTCGGGTTTTCTTAGTTTCTGGTCGCTCTTGAGGGCGCCTAATACTGTAAAATTTTCAGGCGCAGTAGGCTTTAATCCCTTTTTTATTTCTTCGCCCAGTTCTCTCGAGGCTGCTTTTTCAGGTGTTTCGCCCATTTCAAGCCCTCCCTGCGGAAACCACCACAGATTTGGCTCGTCCGGTCGCCCTTCTTTTGAAGAAACAATAGTTACGAAGCTAATAAATCCGGAGTATGGGTCTAGGATAGTACCACCAAGTATCATGGCCGTTGGACGGTACTCCCGCGACACTTGTTGCTCTGCTATGGCTCCAGCTACTTCATGCGGCTGTATTATCTCAATCATATCTATATATTATAGCATAAATATATATAACGGTCAATCTACTTATCCTAATCGCCCATTAAACCCTCACCTTCTACAGGGAAGGCCATATGTTCTCCCTCGTCTTCAAGTATCAATTAATCGGAGCCTACCTGCTACATGAAACCTGAAACATCTCTGCTACATGTCACACGAAACATGCTAAATACGGCCCTGCCGTATACAATGCACATAGACCTCAATTCCTGCTTTGCAATTATCGAACAGCAAGCCAACCGGTTACTGCGTGGTCGTCCAGTTGGTATAGGCGCCTATGACACACCACGTGGCTTTTTAGTGGCCTCTAGCTATCAAGCCAAAGCCAAAGGCGTAAAACTAGGTGTTAACGTAGAACAAGCCCGCAGTCTGTGTCCCGGAATAGTAATAATGACGCCAGACCCAGCCAAATACCGTGAAGCCCACAGATTGTTTAAGGCTGTTTTATTAGAGTATTCCCCAGATGTTATACCAAAGAGTATCGACGAGTTCATTCTAGACCTGTCAAAATCAGAGATTTTGAGAAAAATGAAAAATGAAATAAGAAAAATGGGTAACCCCGTAGCTACTCATGGCTCAAGACTCGTGACACCTGACTCTGATTCGCACGAGCGAGTCATCCATAATGAAGCCATGAAACAGATAGCTACTGACATAAAGAAACGCATAGCTGACAGTCTCGGGGAATACGTCACCGTCAACATCGGTATTGCTACCAATAAGTTTCTGGCCAAATACGGCGCTGGGTTTGGCAAGCCAGATGGCATGACGTTGATTGACCATACCAATCTGCGTGATTTGTATAGCAGTTCTAAACTCATGGACTTTCCGGGAATCAATACGCGCTACAGGGCACGCCTGCGTGTGGCCGGCATATACACCCCGCTGGATTTTCTAGATGCTGATTTAAATACTCTGCGGAAGCAGGTTTTCAAGAGTATTGTCGGTTACTATTGGTTTCTTCAACTCCGTGGGCATGAGATAGAAACGAAAGAGTCAAAACGCCAATCTATAGGGCACCAATACGCTCTAAGCGAAAAAACGATGGATCTAGACAAACTTGAGCCGATGTTGCTAAAACTATGCGAAAAAACCGGCCGGCGTTTGCGCAAAAATAACCTTTATGCATCAGGAATTCATCTGTACCTTGGCTTTGCGCAAGATAGTTTATATTCTGGCTACGCCAGGCAAGGAAGTGAGCAGTTTGCAGTAAGCAGTGAAGAGTTTAGACACAAAAGACAAGAGAGTTTTCAGGGAGCTACTACACCCTCTAACCTAAACCCTAACCCCTACGCAAGCTCCTGGCACCACGGAGAAAAGGTCTATCATCGGTTGTACAGTACGCCCGATATCTACGAAGCCGGCAAACGGCTTCTCTATAGAGCCGAAATACCAAATAACGTAAGAATTATGGCGGTTACCGTGTTTAATTTGTGCGACTGGGACCCGGAACAGCTGTCGCTGTTTGAGAGTCAAGAGTCAGGAGTCATGAGTCAAGAAGGAAAGCAACCGCTCAGAACGCAAGATAAAGATCTACGGAGTGTGGACGCGCGGAAGAGAACTTCGGATGCCGTAGATTCGATAAATAACCGTTATGGCGAGTTTGTAGTTACCCCTGCCATGATGATGGATATGAGCGGGACTATCCTGGACAGAATCGCCTTCGGGCAGGTACGGGACATGTAGAACATACAAATCGTAAATAGCACTGAAAACTGGTATCCTAATACGGTAATGGCTAAGAAAAAAAACTCAATTAGAAAAGAACTGTTTAGTAGTCGATCACAAGGAGTTGATAGGATACTAATATTTCGATTTTTCAAGCTCCTGCATGGGCGATTTTGGGGATTTGGATTTATTATATCTGGCATTTTAGGTGCAACTATTGGTTACATCATACGGCCAGATCTGTTCGATATCGGTATCCCATTAAGCGAACTAGGCACGGACGTCCGTACAGCTCCGTTCTTTGCGGGGTCAATGTTTTTTGCTGCATATAGTTTATGGAGATGGAGAACATATTTAAAAAATACACTAAAAAATTCGCGTCCTGTAATACCGCTAGTTAGTCTAACTATACTTGGTCTTTATTTGATAGCGTTAATGCCTGTCACCTGGGAAATATGGCCACATCGGATTCATAACGCTGGTGTGATTCTTGCAGGACTCTCAATGTCTGCAACGGTACTAATGGATAGCGTGCTTAGCAAAAACCGAAAGAATAAGAATGAAGAAATTTGGAAGATAATTAAACTATTTTCTTTCACTCTAATCATATCGGGTGGTATTATCGTAATCTTGTCTCTTGAAGATGTCGGAAAACTAAATTTGATACTCCTTGGTGAGTTTATGATGTTCGCA
The DNA here is from genome assembly GCA_017993025.1 of Candidatus Saccharimonadota bacterium. Classification (GTDB taxonomy): domain Bacteria; phylum Patescibacteriota; class Saccharimonadia; order Saccharimonadales; family SZUA-47; genus JAGONL01. Next base: position 3,618 of record JAGONL010000015.1, on the reverse strand, counting down.
GGCTATAGTATTTGGATTTTGCTTAAGATATTCCTAGGTGAAGGTTCACGCTCAGCAATAGGCAAGCTTTTTCATAAATTAGTAGGTTGAAAATTCCTGCTATTATAGTTATGTGAAAATAGTTAAAAAAATTATATCAAAAATAAAAACCAGAAGAGATAAATTTATCTTTTTTGGGTTATTTGGTGTAATGACGCTCGGGTTACTTGCCGGAACAGTTTACGTTTTATCAGATAATCAGCCAGAACAACTAGCACAAGTACAGCAACAGCCGGTCGAAGAAGAAAAACAGCCTGAAGTTGTAGTACCTGAACCGGTAGTAGAAGAAAAACCTGTAGAAGTAGCACCAAAAGTAGAGCCTAAACCTACGCCAGAGCCCGAGTCGCAGTGGCCGGTTACGTATTCAACCACTGAAGCGTCCTCAATTACAGTAGTTGTAAACAAAAAACATAAACTTCCAAGCACCTATGTACCCGATTTAACGGATGTCACAGGCGGTCAAATGCGCTCAGAGGCCGCACAAGCCATGACCTCACTGCTCTTTAAAGCAAATGAGGCTGGTGTAGGCATGAAAATAATCAGTAGTTATCGCTCATACAACACCCAAGTATCAACATATCAAAAATGGGTGAACCTTCAGGGTCAAGCAGAGGCCGACAGGGGCAGTGCACGGCCAGGACATTCTGAGCATCAAACGGGGTTATCAGCTGATTTAGCCAACCCAGACGGTTCTTGCAACTTGCTTGCCTGTTTTGGAACAGGCGCACAAGGTGTTTGGCTAGCTAATAATGCCCATACCTACGGATTTATAATACGCTACCCGGAAGGAAAGGAATCACTAACTGGCTATCAATACGAACCATGGCACGTTCGCTACGTTGGTGTAGACACAGCTACCGCAATCTATCAAAGTGGCCTAACAATGGACCAATACTACGGCGTCGAAGCCGGCGGTTATTAGTTCTTAGAAATTATTATAAAGTTTAAAGTAGCTGTAAATTAGTTACTGTTGTGCAGAGTAATTGAATTCAAGTGGAGGTTTATTTGGGTCGTACTGTTCACGTACATAAGTTGAATTTCTTGACTGACCTGACTGGTCTAGCGCTTTAAGCCGTTGACTTTCAACAGCTAAATCTAATCCTTGTTCGTCCCTGCAGTGTTTTCGTTGTGATTCACTAAAATTATATCTTCTACCGTTTCGTATACGTAAGTAAGCGTAATGACCCATGTTAGCACCATTGCCAGTTATTTCACTTACAACGCCTTCAGAAGTTGATATTTCCTGACTACACGACCAGAATTTTGCAACTTTCAAGATTAAATTTTCGTAGTAGCTTTTTGCACCAGAAAAATAATGATTATTTACTCCGTACTCTTCGTCAGATACCAAACGAAGATTACGATCAAATTTAAGTGTTGCTTCTCCGTCATCTAGTTCAAAATCTGCGTGTACAATGCCTGTTGCGTCTGTACGAAGATTAATTGCTTTTAGACCAGTGGCCTTAATTTCTGATGGCATAGTTGCGCGTATAGGTCGACGGCCAAGAAAACGTTTTTTAGTAAGACCGATTTCTCGTCTAAGAGTTTCGTTCTCTTCTAGTAATGGTCCAGTATACGTATTTTTTGTGTCGTTAGAATAAAAACCAGGAACTGCTCTGTGATGGTTTACAGTAAGAAACTGTATTGGTGGTATGACATTCTTATCATGTGAAATTCCCGGCCTAAAAATAATACAACCTTTTGATGGATGGCCTGGATAAAGTAGCATGTATCCCATCTGTAATTTTCTGTCTTTAGTAAAATGGCCTATTCCTTCCCTTTCAGCATGCACACCAACTTCTAGTATTTCTTTGATCATAACATTCACTTGATTATTTAATTCAGTAAGTATGGAGTCTCTTGTTCCTATACCAAATGCAGATTGTGGTATAAATGCTTCAACTGTTATAGACGGACTGATTGGAAGCAATAAAGTGTGAACTCCGGTGCCTAATCTTTCTTTAGCTACAGCGATGGCATATATGTAAGGAGCCAATTCTTTCATGCGTTGATTAAATAACTTAGATTCAAGTACGCGTTCATCTTGGGGTGTTAAGGATTCTGCTTGATGAAATGGAATAAAAGTATCTTGACCAATACGTTTAATAACAACAGGATCATTATTCTTTGTTTCAGGTTTAAAAACTAAATCCAGGTTCTTTGGGGGTGAAACACCTTGCAATTCACAGTTTTTATGAAATACCTCTAAATCAGAATGTATACGGTTCTGTGCATCGCCAATTTTCGGGTTATGTTTGTTGTCAGCTCCCAAGTAAGTCTGTGTAAGCATTCCCATAGATAGCATGGCTTGATACTCGTCTGTTAAGTAAACATCTCCTACTTCTGTTGCTCTTTTTAACACTCCTTTAAAAATTGCATACATATAGGAAGATCGCATGTAAGGTAGCTGAAGTGTAAAAATATCACTAGCCTTTTTAACAGACTCTCGGTTTGCTAATAAATCAAAACTAGCTAGCGCTAAATTGATATTTATATCTGAAAAATCTTTAGCGTTGTTGGTTGAGGAAAATATTGCTTTTAAAATATTGTCATACAACTCCATATCACGCTTAGCACTGGCAGATAAAGGCTCTTCTCCTTCATGCGGGATTGAGAATGAAATAATTGTAGCAAGTCGCTCAGGATCAGCAGTGATTTTTGCACCATTATTTTCAGCATACGACACACAATTATCTACTACTTCTTGTTGCAGCTCTTTGTCTTCTATAAGATCAAACGTAGCCCAAGCTAATATGCTGGATTGTAAAACAAGGTGTTCGTCACCTGAAATATCTCGTATGTCAGTAAATTGCTTCGCAAAGTTTCTGCGTGCTAGCTTTAGCTTTAATTCGCGCTTAGATTTATTTGGCGCATCAATATTTTTTACTTCTATGCGGTATGTTTCCAAAATGCTATCATATTTTTTGATAATTTTACCCATCAAGATTTCTTGCTGAGTTGGTGGTCTTACATATTCAGTATCATCTGGTTCAATGTAGCTATCTGCGACAGGGTATTTAATTTCATCGTCTGATGCTTTACGCCTCGCAAGCTCTCCAATGTGTCCGGCTAATGTAGAAAGTAGCTCGGTTGCTACAACAGCCTCTTTGTATTCTGGCTGAAGCATCATTTCCTGACCATACCATGCTCTTAAGGCAGGATCTGCTTCTGCAGCCAAGTCTCTTTCTAGATTCTGCAGGTATTCAACTGATGTTTTAACACTCATTATAAAGTATATTGTAACATAATATTGACTATATTACGATATTAGAAAAAGATTATTGTTTAGCAGCGCGTTTGCGTTTGTTGTGGTCTAGTTCTTTTTTGCGAAGTCGCAAAGTTTTTGGAGTAACTTCTAGAAGCTCGTCGTTTTCAATGAAGTCTAGGCATTGCTCTAAACTAAACTGCGTATAAGGTGTAAGTTGTACTATTCCGTCTGAAGACGAACTTCTCATGTTTGTTAGGTGTTTTTCTTTACAGATATTTACCTCTAGGTCGTCCTGACGTTGGTTTAAGCCAACAATTTGGCCTGCATACACAACTTGCGTTGGACCAACGTACAAAATACCGCGTTCTTCT
>JAGONL010000066.1 GCA_017993025.1 Candidatus Saccharimonadota bacterium | reverse complement strand
TAGTAGCTTCTGTAGCCTTGATTCGTTTTAGATATTTTTGGTTTCGCCCCAAAGTAACCATAGAAATTAGAGCTGCAAAAATTGGCGATAGCTTTGTGTGATTAATACCGTAGGTCACTATCTCAAAATATGGCTCTCGTGAATGTACCTTTGGTTGCAAGTGCGTTTTCTCTTCTATACTTTGGTTTATCACAATCAGCTCGGTAGTTGCATAAGTGTTAGTTTCGCCGTTAGCAGTTATTGTTACGCGCATAGGGTCAAAGGTTATAAACAATTTTAGTATTCCGTAGATATATGCCAGTTTACCCCAGCGACGTTTATTATCATTAGATACAGATTCTACCATCCTAGAAGTCACACCAATGTCCGCACCAATCATAAATATACGTCCATTGGCTTGGGCAACATGTCTAGGCTCAACTTTTTTCCCGACAGCAATCTTAAATGCGCTATTGATAGATTTAATTCCCAGTGTTCTAGAATAATAATTCGACGTGCCAACAGGTATAATAGCAATCTCTACTGATTTTTTAAGTTTCATCACAAGTCTAACGCCAAGCGCTAAACTTCCGTCACCACCAGCAACAATCAAGCGTTTCAATTTAGTATTTTGCAACTCAAATCGTATTGCGTGATCCAAATCAGACCCAGCGCAAGTGACGGTTTTCAAATTATTGGCTTTGGCGAGCCTCTGTAAAACCTTAGCTTTAGACAGCGCTCGCCTGGAGTCGCTATTTATAACTAAAACTATTTCACCTTTTTGCCACTTCATATTATTTTAATAATATAACTTATCTTTTTAGTTAACACTAACTAAAACGTAGTCTGTGTTAGTTGCGTCAGGGTAAAATCGCAGTCCCTTTGAACCTATTGGATTTTCAAAAAATATACTTCCAGTTGTCTTTTGGCCAACTTCAATTGGTCCACCTGGCATTAATACGGTGTTTTTTGGTTGAATTACGTTGCTTAGAGTAGAATTATCTATATCTACCATCTTAAACTGAAGGCCTGGAGAAAACTCTACACGCTTATTTGAAGTGTTCTCTATAGTAACTTTGTATTCTACATAATCATCATATTTAAATTCTTTAGCTGTTACTGCGTAATCAGTCGACGTACTGTCAACTTGTTCTCCGAGAACCGCAACGCTAGATACGGGATTTACGTCACTAGCTACTACAGTTTGGTGTACCTGCAATGATTTATTTTTTTTATCAATGATAATTGAGCTTCCAATAACTACCAAACTAACACTGGTGATTAGTGCTATGAGTGTAGTTATTCTAAAGCTCTTTGATTCTGAAAATGTCAAAACAATTACTCCTGTATCTCACTTATTATAAATGATTTTGCAATATTGTCAATAGGTTGATAGAAAAGCTTTTCAATCGTTACATTTTTTGGAACCATAAATCCTAAATCGCCTTGCAGAACTTCGCCCGTTTGAATCGGCCCGCCAATGCCACCATTGCACGTAAGTACAGCTTGTATCGCATGATTTTCTCCATTTGAATCTTGAATATATATTTCTTCAAGCGGAATAAATAATTTTTCAGACCCGCTAATATTTTTAACTGTCAGATTGATGCAGAGTGCACTCATGTCCTCGTTTGGCTCAAAGTATGATGGTATTTCTTTTGCCTGATACATTTTTTCTGCTTTAATTTCCAAAACCCCATTACTGGTACTGACCCCCGCAACGGCTGTAACAAAAGATTGTTGTCTACCATCTTCTCGACCAATTCCTATTAGCCTATTTGAATAACTTACAAACAGCAAGCCTATAACCAGCAAAATACCAGCAAATATTAGATGGTGGTGCAATCTGACTACTACTGATTTCTTTTTAGTCATTATTTATCCTTACTGATAATTAGCATAATAAAAACTAGACATCCACGAATCAAAAGTACTACCACCAATTTTTGAACCATCACTATGGTTTCCAGCGTAACCCTTTAGAGTATTAATTGTTATGACTCTACCGCACGTTCTAGCAGCCGACGCAGCGTTTTTGCCATTATCACTAACGTGCGAGCTGTTAAATGACGAGGTTATGACATAAACTTTATTATATCCACTTCCTGTTACCCCGACCCAGCAGTTCCCGCTAGTATTATGAGATGAAATATCGCTAGATGTACAGGTACCGCCTGCATTACATACTACAGCGGGTGGATTTACTGTCACGCTAACTGTCTTAGTGCCGCTACTACCGGCGCTGTTTGTACAGACCAGTGTATAGCTTGTTGTTGATGTTGGAGCTTTAGATTCGCTCCCACTTGTGCTTTTTGCGCCACTCCAACCAGAACCTGCGGTGCATGTAACTGGTGCTGTAGCGTTGCTATTTATCGACCAGGACAATACCGTACTAGCGCCAGTAGTTATTGTAGTTGGAGACCCGGAAAAAGTAAGAGTTGGAGTAACGGTGGCGGCTGGTGTACTACCTCCTGATGCAGGAGTACTCCCACCGGTTGCAGGAGCTGTTGTTCCGCCACTTGAAGTAGCTGTACCTCCAGCTGATGATGTTTCTGTTCCCGAGGCTGTTGTTGTGCTTGTATCGGTTGGCTGACCCTGGGCATCAGCTTGCTGTTCTGCTCCTTCGCTCACCTGCTCCGTTTGACCCGAAGATAATTGTGCGTTTTCCAGGTTCTGGTTTGCTATTTCAGATATATCGACTGAAGATTTATTTTTACTTAATTTTAATAACAAACTCTCAGGGCCCAATAGACCAACCAATAGTATTAATGTTATTAATCCAAGCGATAAGCCCATCGCAACTGCTACGTAGGTTTTTAGTTTAAATTTGGGTTTCGTTAATCTTATTTTCATTGCATTGTAAACTCCTCAGAATGTATTTTTCGATTTGGCACCTTCATTTCTCTTAGCTGAGCCCTCAGTGACTTCATCATGGCCGGAGGCCCGCAAATAAAAATCTCTTTGCCTTCAAAACCTCCGCACATATCGCTAACTTTTTTTGCTGTCAGAAAGCCATTTGAACCGCCAGCAAGATAAGGAAAATACCTAAATGTTTTGTAATGTTCAGGCAAAAACTCTGATAGTGCTTGCTGATCTAGAAGTTCAGATTTTGAAACAACGCTATAAACTAAATCCACTGGTGGGCTTTGTGGGCTATAACTTCTGGCCATACTTAAAAACGGTGTAATCCCAATCCCCCCAGCGATCCACACTTGGGGTGCATTTCCAAAGTTTGTGTATGTGAATTTACCATATGCTCCTTCAATCTCAGCAATTGTTCCAATTTTAAGATTTTTCAATGTTGTAGTGTAGTCACCTAAACTTTTAATATACAGCCTAACACCTTTTTCATTTGGTGCACTAGCTATAGAAAATGGATGCGCTTCTCTTATAATTCCGTCTTTTGCGCTCCACAAAAAACGTATAAAAACAAACTGTCCGGGTTTGTAATCTAGTACTTTTTCCATTGGCTCTAAACTAATAGCAACAACATTGCCCTCTAGTACATTAATTGTTGAAACTTTATAGGGGTAGCGTCTAACAAAAACGTTATTCATGACAGTTCTATATACAAATGCCGAGAGCCCAATCACAACCCAAAGTAGCAGATAGTATTTAAGAAAAGCATCGTCGGTAGTGTCCGAATTTATTAATATTACGTGTAGCCCAGCAAACATAAATGCAACGCCCAAGAACTTGTGCGTTGCCAGCCAAATTCTATAAGGTAGCTTTATAAAAAAAGTTAAAATCAAAAGAACAACCATTCCTAAGAAGGCGATAATTCCTACGTTAATAGCTAGAGATTGCTGGAACTCCGTATATGTAACAGTAGAAGTGTCTACAAACCTAGGTAGCAGGTAAAATGCAGCATCCTTTACCGTGGTCAGCAAGTTTATATTAATTAGCTTTAACGCCAAAAATAAAGGGTGAAAAACTATCAATATTAGAGCAATGCCACCTGTTATATGATGAGCGATGTATACCCTGTTAAGACCGCCAAAAAAGTTCTCCATCCACCTAGTTCTAGCCGCTAGCAGTAAATTGATAGCATACAAAACTAGCCCAACTAAGCCAGTAATTTTCCCTAATGTAAGCATCGCAATATTTGGGTTAGAAAACGCAACACTAAGAGAATTAATTTGGACCCATCTAACGACAACCAAAAGGCTAAAAAACCAGATTAAAATCCAGCCACCGTACTTTTGCAACCAAAGTTTATAG
>JAGONL010000065.1 GCA_017993025.1 Candidatus Saccharimonadota bacterium | reverse complement strand
AAACGCCATTAAAAATGTAGGTACAAGTGCGGTAGAAGAATTATTAAGAGCTCGAGAGAAAGGGGCTTTTAAGTCTTTAGAAGATTTTTTTGAAAGAGTAAATTCGCACACTATTAACCGTAAAGCGGTTGAAAGCCTTATCAAAACTGGCGGTTTTGACAAGTTCGAGTCACGGTCGTTACTGCTTAATAACATAGATATTTTATTGGCTTATTCACAGAAAAAACAAAAGGAACTTGATAGCGGTCAAACAGACTTATTTGGAAATTCAGTTGAAACAAGTGCAGTATCGCAGATACTGCTTGGTCCAGAAGATGTTTTATATAAAAGTAAAGACTATCTTACGTGGGAAAGAGAGTTGATGGGGCTCTATCTATCGGCTCATCCTTTGACAGATTATAAAATCCTTTTAGAGGAGCAGGCTCATCCTATCTCTGAAGTCACAGCGTCTAATGACGGCAAAAAAGCAAAGGTCGGTGGTATTGTTACTGATGTTAGAGTTATTCAAACAAAAAAAGGGCAAAACATGGCATTTGTAAAACTCGCCGACCACACAAATGACGTCGAGTTAATATTATTCCCAAAGGTGTATGACGAAACATCTTGGTTGTGGGTAGTCGATAAAGTAATAATAGTTGAAGGCGAAGTAAACGCTCGAGATAAAGATGGTAATACTACCGACGACGCCAAGATTAACGTTAATAACGCCAGAGAAGTGCCACATGAAGAAGCCGTTAATTATGTTAGCGGTAAAAAGAAATCTATAAAGTCTTTAAATGATTTAAAACCTAAAAAATCTAAAAAAACAGAAGAACACTCCCAAAAAGAAAAGCCATTAAAGAGAATTTATCTACGGATGAAAAACACAGAAGATTCAGAAAAATTAAAAGCTCTTAAAACACATTTAAATAAATATCCAGGAAGCAGCGATGTTGTGTTAGTTGTCGGTAGTAGTGAATCTAAGCAGGCAATAAAAATACCTGAAAAAACACAAAACACTAAGGAATCTTTAGACTATTTGTATGAACTTTTTGGTAAAGAAAACGTTATGGAGGCGTGAGTTGTGAAAACTGAATTAAATAAGCACAAAATCTGTCTAGTAGTGGTTGACGTTAGGAGTGCGCATAACATTGGTTCTATGTTCAGGTCATGTGATGGTTTTGGTGCGGAGCTATATCTTGTCGGTATTTGTCCTAGGCCAGTTCATGACGACGACAACAGGTTGCCGTATATTTCTAAAAAATCACATAAAGAAATATCAAAAACAGCACTTGGTGCTGAGGATACAGTTAAATGGCGCCACGCGGACACCTTACTTGAATGCATTAATAATTTAAGGAAAGAAAATTATAAATTTATAGCAATTGAGCAATCCCCTAGAAGTAAATCATTAAAATCTTTAAAAATTGATCATAACACGGCACTTGTAGTAGGTAGAGAAGTAGAAGGTCTAAGTTTAGTAGAAATCGGTCTTTGCGATGAAATATTCGAAATTCCTATGATTGGCGCAAAAGAATCTTTTAATGTTGCGGTAAGTGCAGGCATCGCACTTTATCAGTCATCCAATTGAATCGTCTCTGTATAGAAAAATATTAATAGTTATGATATTATTTGTCTGACAGGATAAGCAATAATGCCATCAAAAAGAAAAATAGTTAAAAAACCGAATAAAACCCATAAAAAATCAGCGTATCAGCACCCAAAGCATTTTTTAAAGGTTTATTGGCCATACATTCCTATTATTGCTATTGTGGTGTTTGGAATGCTTTTTGGCGGAGTAACACCTGGCTCTAAAATCAATAACCCTGCAACACTGTCATATTCTACTGAAATGAGCATTAACGGATTATTGGTTTCAACAAATTCTGAAAGATCTAGCAACGGTCTAAGCAGTTTGACCCTTAATAGTAAGTTAAACAGTTCAGCCCAGTCAAAAGCAAACGATATGGTGTCCAAAGATTACTGGGCTCACAACACTCCTTCAGGTCAAGAGCCTTGGGTATTTTTTGATTCAGCTGGATATGTATATCAAAAAGCTGGCGAAAACCTCGCTTACGGTTTCTCGACGAGTAGCAGTACGATTGTTGGTTGGATGAACAGTGCTAGTCACCGCGCAAACATTCTAGACGAAGCTTATACAGAAGTAGGATTTGGCTTTGCAAATAGCGAAAATTTTGTCGGAACTGGACAAGAAACAATAGTAGTGGCACATTACGGCACACCAACATCAGTAGCTCCTGAACCCGTAGCAGCTCCCACGCCAACGCCAGCTAAGGTGCCTGTTGCTAGCAAACCACAAGCCTTACCCGCATCAGAAACTGTCGAATCAACGCCAGTAGAGGCTGTAGAGGAAGCGCCAGTAGTTGAGGAGCCAGTTGTAGAGGATACTAACAAAGCCGTGAATAGTGACTCACCGGTTGATGATGATATTGAATCAAAAAATATTACTAAATTACAGTCATTTACTGGCGGTTCAGCTCCCTGGAGTGCCTTGGCTTTAACTATCGTTGGATTTGGTATAGTTGTTTTGTGGTTGATAAAGCATGCTATTTTGGTTAAAAGATTCGTATATCGTGGTGAACATTTTGTGGCTCACCATCCGTTAATCGACTTGTTCGTAGTAGTGGTAGCTGCTGTAGCTGTCTATTTATCCCAAGCCTCAGGTGTTGTGCTTTAACATTAACTGGCTTCTATATTCAAACTGTTTATGGTTAAATAAGTAGTAATATGTCCCAAGATGCAAGATTTGACGAAGAGCAGTCTACGGCTCGCCGAGCCCAAGTGCTTAATATGACTTACGTTAATACTTATTTAGTTCATGATAAAGTTCTGTATAAGCAATATTTGACAGTACCCGAAATGAAGCAGTATAAACTTGTACCGTTGACTGCTGACGAGCATCACCTGCAGTTCGGTATAACCACAACAACATCACAAAAAACTATGCAGATGTTAGTCCAAAAGTTTCTAGATCAACAAGTAACATTTAGCATTATTAGTGAAGCTGGGTTTCGTGAATATATATATTTGTATGATCCGCCTAAAAAAATAGAATACCAAGATATTGCAATTACAAAAGCTGCCGACGCTGACGCAATAAAGCAGATGTCTGAAACTTTAAATCAGGTTAGACCAGATGACATGTTGGCTTTTTTAATTCAACAGTCTTTTAAGCTGGGTGCAAGTGACATTCACCTAGAAAGCAAACAAGTTGGTGCGAGAATAAGGCTGAGAGTTCATGGAGTGCTTCATACGGTTGCAAGCTTGAACGAGGAAAAATATCGCCAACTTTTGTCAGTACTAGCTAGTGCGGCAAATGTTAGCACAAGTGCTCAGGACGACCAAACGGGTCAAATTAACAGAAGTTTTAAAATGGCTACTGGAGAAGAGGTTATAGCAAATTTACGCGTAGAAACGGTGCCGGCAGTTAACGGCATAGATGCAGTTCTACGTCTATTTAACTTTAGACCAGATATGCTTAGTCTAGATAGATTAGGTTTGGATGATAAGCAGTCGGCGGTTCTGAGAGATGTTATTTCACACCCTTCAGGTCTCGTTTTAATTGTTGGACCTACGGGTTCGGGAAAAACTACGACATTATATAGCATATTAAACGAGCTTAATACTGACGAAAGAAAAATAATAACACTTGAAGACCCAGTCGAGTATCACATAGAAGGCATCACTCAAGTACCAGTTTCGTCAAGACAAGGTCAAAGTTTTGCGGACAAATTTAGAGCTGTTATGCGTTTAGACCCTGACGTTATTATGGTCGGGGAGATTAGGGACACAGACACAGCTAAGACAGCGCTACAGGCCGCCCTAACTGGTCATTTGGTATTAAGCACTTACCACGCCAGTTCGGCTTCAGCAGCGTTAACAAGACTCCTAGATGCGATTGGAGAGAACCCTTTATATGCAAGTGCTATAAAATTAATTCAGGCACAAAGACTTGTTAGAAAACTTGATGATAAAACTAAAAAACAAATTCAGCCAACTGACGAAGTTGAAAAACATCTTAAAACAATAATAGAAGGAATAAAAGCTGATGTTGACTTAAGCTTTTTGAATGAAGCAAAGCTATATACGGCTGGTTCTTCAAATGAAAATCCATTCGGTTTTACTGGTCAGTTTGCCATCAGGGAAATGCTAACCATGACACCACAGATGCAAAAACTGCTATCTAAACCTTCTCACGATCTTACAACCAAGTTAATTGAAGATGTTGCAGTTAGTGACGGCATGTTAACGCTAGAGCAAGATGGTGCAATACAGGCACTAAAGGGAAACACAAC
>JAGONL010000064.1 GCA_017993025.1 Candidatus Saccharimonadota bacterium | reverse complement strand
GACGTAGTGGTTTATAAAACACAAAGAACTGTTCCGTTTAAGGCAAATGCTTTCCCGCATATTTTGTCTCTGAAAGTTGATGGTGATTTGACTCTAGAAAAAGCATCTGGTCAGTTAGTTGGAGATCGTAATTTTGATACCGATGTGACTAAATTAACAATAACTAATTCGTTTGGTATGCCTTCTTCAGGACCAGAATTCTGGGTTGATGATTTAAAGCAGGCATTAAAAGGTGTTGGCAAGGGTCAGTTACTCATAATGAGCGTAGTCGGTACAATCCAAGATGGTTTCACACCAGATGAATATTATGATGACTTTGCTAAAGGTGCAGAGCTGGCAAAAGACGCTGGTGCAAAAGTTATTGAAGTGAATCTTTCTTGTCCAAATGTAGCCACTGAAGGCGTGCTTTGTTATTCCAAAGATTCAGTTTTAGAAATATGTAAAAGAGTAAAGAACAAGATTGGTGATGTACCATTATTAATTAAAATTGGTTACTACACGCCAGAACAACAAAATATCCTAGAGGAAATTGTAGATGTGACAAGCCCGTACGTTGCTGGAATTAGCAGTATTAACACAATTGCAGCCGCCATTGTAGACAAAGACGGCAATCAGGCTTTAGAGGGTGCAGGCAGACTAAAGAGCGGTTGTTGTGGCGTTGGAATTCGCTGGGCAGGACTGGAAATGGTCAAACGTCTTGACGAAATAAGAACTAGAAAAAACCTAGATTTTAAGATTATTGGTGTAGGTGGAGTTGCTTCTCCAGACGACTACAAACACTATATCGAACATGGAGCCGACTGCGTGCAGTCTGCAACTGGAGCTATGTGGAATCAGTATTTGGCTCGCGACATAAAGCAAAGCCTTTAATATTGCAAATAACATCTAATAAATTTTTCATTATGTCGCTTTCCGTGCGACAGACGGCTTCCATTTTTTGGTCGCAAAAAACGGAAGACAAAAAACGACACCCGACTGAATAAACGTGATTGAAATCAGATACCAGGTATACTCGCGCAGCAAGAACGCAAGCGTCCAAAAGTGGCTTAAATATTGAAGACTTTTGGATTGGCTTACTGCTTGATTCGAGTATACCTGATTGATTTCATCAGTTTTTCAGAGGGTGGAGAACAGCAATCAACTAATAGCCGAAAAATAGCTGACTTATAGTCTCTTCTGAAGCAATCTTTTCAGTTCTTCAACAAACTCTTTTGTTTTTGAGTTACCTCCAAGATCTGGTGTCAACACTGCACTTCCATTTACTAACTCATACAATGAGTCTTCAATTGCTTGAGCAACCATATCCTCGCCTATATCCCTAAGCATCATTACTGAAGCTGTGATCAATCCTGAAGGATTTGCAATTCCTTTGCCGGATATGTTTGGAGCTGAACCGTGCACCGCTTCATAAACCGTTGGACCATTACCTACATTTGCAGATCCAAGCAATCCAAGACCTCCTACTAGACCCGCTGCGACATCAGAGAAGATATCACCGTACATGTTTGGCGCCACCACTACCTCAAATTTTGTTGGGTCGAGTATTAGTTCGGTACAAGCACTATCTATAGTTGCCTCTGAATATCTTATGTCTGGCTTTTCTTCTGCAACAAGCCGGCAACACTCCAAAAACAATCCATCAGTACGTTTTAATATATCTGCCTTGTGAAGTGCCGTAACACTGCTAAAGTTTTCCTTTTTTGCAATCTCAAACGCTTTTCTCGCGATCCTTATGCAAGCTTCTTTTGAGATAAATTTTTCAGCACTAGCAGTATCGCCGTCTCTGTTTTCTCTCATAACATAGAGATCTTCGGTCGTTTCTCTGACTACGAATATGTTCGTATCCGGCTTAAGACTTCCTGTTTTAAACACTGATTTTACTGGACGCAAGCTGGCATACAGACCAAGTTGTTGACGAAGCAATACATTTGGAGAAACATAGCCACTACCCAAAGGGGTGGATATTGGACCTTTTATAGCCCTGCCATTTTTTATAATTATATCAAGAAACTCATCTGGTAATTTCTTTAAATCTTCACTTATTAGTGACATTATATCTATATATTCCCACTTAAAATCCAAACCAGTTGAATTGAGGACTTCAATTGTTGCTTCAACAACTTCTGGGCCAATGCCATCACCTTGAATGACTGCAACATCGTAACTCATAGACTATTTATGCCTCTATCTATTATTAAATCCAATTAACTTCCTATAACTCTACCACTGCCGGGTTTTGCTAGAATTTTGCCGTTTTCAAACACTGTTTGTCCGCGCAATACAACTTTGCTAACTTTTCCAGGTACTTCTACACCATCAAATGGGCCCCAGCCACATTTTGTTTTAAGCTCTGAGTTTTTAATTACGCTTGGTGTCATATCAACTTCTACATAGGTATCATCATCTGTAGGAATACCAAAAATTCTTGCTGGGGCGCTGTGGCATTTATCTATAATCTGCGCGCGAGTAATTTTACCTTCTACCTCCGCTTTAAGCAGTAGTGGAAGTGTAGTCTCAAGTCCTGGTACGCCATTAGCACCTTCTTCCTTTTCCTGGTGAGTATGTGGGGCGTGGTCTGATTCAATTAAATCAATGTCATCTAAATGCTCCCACAAATAATCTACGTCTGCTTGTGGTTTCAGTGAAGGCAACATTCGCCCGTATACTCCAAGTCTCTCTACGTCTTTGTCATTTAAAAATAAATGGTGTGGTGTGACACCGCACGTCACTGGCAAACCTTGTTTTTTAGCTTTAATAATCTTGTCCAAAACCTCGCGGTTTGGCATATGGCAAATGTGTACTGGGCGGTTTAAGCCTTCCAACGATTCAATGGCTGCGTCAATAAAATCTTCTTCAGCGTGCAATAGAATCACTTGTTCTTTTGGCCAAGCTGCGTATATTTTCTTTAAGTAAGCTGGGTCTAACATATAGCCACCGGTTGTGTTATTTAGATACAGCTTTAAACCTACCGAGTGCTTTGATGCTTCTTCAAAAGTATCTAAATTGTCGCCCAGTGAACCATAGTGAAAGCCGATATCGCTAACCGCTTTAGATTTTGCAATTTCCTGCTTGGCAACTTGACGCTCAACTGTCGTAATCGGCTCGGCGTTATTGGGCATGTCCACAACGCATGTAAATCCACCAGCTAAAGCGGCGCTTGTACCGGTACCGATATCTTCTTTGTGCGTCTGGCCTGGATCTCGCAGATGAACATGTACATCAATTAATCCAGGGAGCTTTATTACGGCCATTACAAAACTATTTCCTTCCCCGCCATTCTGGCACAATTTGTTTATCAAAAATTTCTTCACATTTTACAACTGCATTTGGTTGTTCAATACTATCGCTGTATAAAATTTGGTCAAGAGAATGATCAAGAGTAGAGTAGCTACCACGTAAGAAAAAAGCGTGTGTAGTGGCCACGGCAATGTTTTTGATACCCTTCGCCCGAAGTCTTTCGGTGGCTTTTATTATCGTAGAACCAGTGCTTATCATATCGTCAATAATCAGAACATTGTCGTGGGTATGCTCTATATGGTCGTCAATTAGGCTTTCTATGTCTCGGTAGCTGTCGGACAGCGTCAAATCTTTGTAGTCGCCACGGGTTTTGTGCATATTTTTCCCGCCGTGGTCTACAGTTAGATAGCTAGACCCGCTGTCTGGGCCTACAACATCAAACTTATCTGTCCCAATAGATTTTTTGTATGCCTTAACCAAGCTATTGCCAACAGAAATATTATGAACTTTAAGTCCCCCACGCTTTTCCTCGGGGTTTCCTTTCATAAAGTGACAGTCAAGCGTATACAAGTCTGTACAACCTGCGCCCTTTAACATTCTGCATAGCGCGTCAGCACTTATTGCCTCGCCAGGTATGTACCTTTTGTCTTGTCTGCTGTATGGCAGATACGGAACAAAAACACTAATGTCTTTTGCGCCATGTTCTTTTAAAACATCAAGTGTCAAAAAAAGCTGTATCAACCTAGAGTTCTGGTTTGGATAAAGCCTATGAAATAACAAAACCGACTGATTTTTACAGTCGGCAATATTTTCAACAATTGCATGTATATCCCCGTCTGGAAACGAAGAAAACATAACAGGCACCTTTTTAGGACTACCTTTTAGTACTAAATAACTCTCAGCCATTAGCAAACAGTGTAGTCGACACTGAGACAGTTAGCAAGTTTAATTATTGTCCTTGCCAACTTGAAAATGCTGTTGCTACTGCACTATAGATAACAAAACTACTTGCGCTATTTACAATAGCAACGCATTGACAAATCTACCCCTGTTTGCTATGATGTAGTTCGTTTTGCAAGTCGCCTACTTGTAGCCCACAATTTTCGAGAGAGG
>JAGONL010000063.1 GCA_017993025.1 Candidatus Saccharimonadota bacterium | reverse complement strand
CTCTAATACTGTTACCATGAGCAACCATTAGTACGTTTTTGCCGTTTTTTATGAGTGGCAACAAGACGTTTTCATAGAAAGGCACCACACGTTCATAGACAGTTTTTAGCGTTTCGCCATTTGGTATGGGGGTGTCCCAACCACGCCTAATACTCATCCATGCTTCCTCGCCAACTAAATTCTTCATATCCCACTTATTTTTGCCTGTGTAATCGCCATAATCGCGTTCGTTGATAGCTTCGTCCCTTAGAACCTCAACGTCAAACTGTTGTGAGCCGTCTAGTATCCCTTGTAAAGTCTCGCGTGTTCTAATTTGCTGAGAGCAATAGGCGATGTCTATTGGGATATTAAGGGTTTTCAGTAGCAATCCCATTTGGCCCGATAGTCTAAAGCCATTTTCGCTCAAGTGTATGTCTCGTGTGCCGGTCCATTGACCAAGAGCGTTCCATTCTGACTCGGTGTGTCTGACAACTAACAGTTTGCCGTTAGTCTTTGGTGGAGTAATTACTTTGTTAGGGGTATCTCCGTACCAATAGTCAATGATATTCTTGGCGGTCGTGTTATTAATGCGCTCAACAGCTTCTATTGTGTTAAATGCGTTGTGGGGGCTAATTATTACGTTTGGCATAGTTTTGAGAAGTGATATTTCAACACTGTGTCTCATCATTTCTGGGTTTATCTCATGACTTCTAAGTAGTGCTACCTCCTCAGTGTGGTTTAGGAGCACTTCGCCCTCTATTACGTCCAGTGCTGCTCCAGCTAATAGACCGTTATTAAGCGATTCAACAAGTGCACTAGTATCGACAATCTCGCCCCTTGCTGTATTTATCAGTATTGCGCTCGGTTTCATCAATGCTAGTTTTTCAGCATTAATCAAATGATGGGTTGTTGGTAGATATGGTGCGTGGATGGTTACAATATCTGAATTAATCAGTAGGTCGTCCATAGATTGATATTTAAAATTTAGTGTCGACTGGAGCTCGTCTTTTGGATAAGCGTCATAGCCAATCACGTTCATCAAAAACCCATTGCCGATTTTTATAGTATGCTGACCGATTCTACCAGTACCAATTACGCCCAAAGTCTTGCCACACAAATCATTTCCCATTAGCTCGCCTTGACTAATTTGTGAATTTTCGGCTTTAAGCACGTCTTCAATCTTTCGCATTAACGAAAGCATTAGGGTAAAAGCGTATTCTGCAACGGTTGATTCACCATAAGAAGGCACATTGGCTACTGTTATATTTCGTTCGCTGGCGGTTTGCATGTCAATATTATTAAATCCAGTTGAACGACAGGCAATTAGCTTTAGGTTTGGCATAGCTTCCATCATTTCTCGGTCTATTTGGCTGGAAACAAAAACCGACACTACCTCAGCTTCAGGAACTATATTATTAAGGGATATTTTTTCATCTACAAATTCCCAATGATGGTCTGTGTCTTTGAGCGCGTTAGTTAACTGTGCACGGTCAAGCTCTGTTGCGTCATAAAAATAAATTAATGCCATTATCGCTTTATTATACATAAGCAGTATTAGAATAAATAATATTTTATAGGGCTACGGTTGCATTTAAAAATTCCTGTAATATACTTATGCTTGAATGGTATAAACAAAGAATTTAAAATTTGGATAAAAAAGGGAAATCGGGCGCACGATGGACTGTAAAAATAGTAGAGTAAATAGACTTATCAACTTGAAGACGTTGTCTATTATAAGTGTAGCGGTGATTTGTGTTTTGTTGTTAAGACATCCTGTTTCGGTTTCTGCGGCCTCCAACAACAACGACTGCACACTAGACGGAAAGCAACTTATATTTGAACGGGATTACGGAGACGCTTTTAGGTTTAATGCTCAGTCCGACAGCGTAATTGATTCACAGTGGTACTCTTCTGCCGCAGGACACGGAGTAGCAGCTGATGTATCACAAAATAAACTGTTTGTGCAAAGTGGTAACGATATTCTTGTGAAGAATCTAGTAACCGGGGCAGACATCACTACAATAACTACGGGGTTATCGCTGGGATTTTCAGGAATAACCGGTGCTTATAATGGTTTCGTTTATGTCTCTGCCTTTAATGCAATTGCGAAAATAGATACTTCTACAAATGCTATAGATTCGGCTTTTATTACGGGAACTGGTGCTGCGTCTATGGGGCTGACAATCGGCCCAGACAATATGCTTTATGCAGTGGATAATTCAGTGAACCCTGCTAACATCAATAAATACGACCCTGTTAGTGGCTCATTGACTGGTATTTTTATAGACGGCTCGACAATACCTTCTGCTGGAGTCATTGGATTAGAAGGAATAAGTTTTGGGCCAGACAACAACCTATATCTAGCAAATAGTGGCACCGAGGTTTACAGGTTTAATGGAACAAGTGGAGCGTTCATAGACACGTTTTTTACTAACTCCGGCGGCTTAACTTGGTCGATAGCTTTTTCACCAAATAGTGGGGATATGTATGTAGTTAGTATCATTGGCGGAGATAATATCGTAAAAGTTACACAAGCTGGTGTAGCGACGGTAATTACTGGTACGCCTGGGGCAAAAAGTGTTCACATATTGCCTACTGCACCCTGTAGCTATTCTCTTGGTAACAGAGTGTGGATTGACTACACGCTACCAGGTGCACCAACAAATAATGACGGAGTCATGAATAGCACTGAGCAACCACGGCAATCGGTTTCGGTTACCCTACTAGACGGTTCAGGTATTCCTGTAGATAATCCAAACATCATAGGAACACAAGACTATGTTTTGAGCACTGATTCGCAAGGTTATTATCGCTTTGATGGACTAGATACAGGGACGTATAAAGTTCGGATCAATTCAAGTAATTTTGGTGCCAGTGCAAGCTTAGAAGGGTACCTTAGCAGTAGCGGTGCCAGTGCGACATTTTTAACAGCTGATAATGCTACTGACCATGGCATAGATACTTATACTCCTGAAATTGACGGAGTTGTTAGCAATTCCGTAACGCTTACGTCAAGTAATACGTTGTCCGACAAAGATGTAGGAGCAGTTGGAGCAGGGGATAACGCGACGCTAGGTGACGTCACCGATAATTTAACAGTAGATTTTGGGTTTATCCCGGCTTCTCGTCTTGGTGATTATTTCTGGATAGATGCAAACAAAAATGGCTTGCAAGATAGCGGTGAATTACCGGTACAAAATGTTGCCGTGACGTTACTTGATAGTTTTGGTGTTGCAGTCAGTGGATATAGCCAGCAAAATACTGATGCGCTTGGTGCGTATCATTTCCTTGTATATCCCGGTACTTATAAGATTCGTTTTACTAATTTACCAAATAGTTATGTCCTTACAACGCAAAATTCAAGTTCCAGTGAGACAAATACGTCAAAAGCCGACAGTGACGGTGTCACAATAGGCGTGTCTGTATCGTTGGGTGATTCTTATCTAAATCTGGACGGAGGTATAGTTTTAGGTGATACGACAGTTGTATCTACGCCCAATCCAACCGTACTTCAAAGTACAGGCGAAAATGTATTATTGCAGTTCATGGTGGGACTAGGAATAATTACTTCTGTAATTGCTAGCAACGTAAATATCCAGAGCAAGAAGCTTATAGAAAATTAATAACTACAAAATAGCTATTTTTGTAAGTCAAGTTTAAGTGCTTTATTTAACATAAGCAGTATGAGAAAATAAAATTAGCGCATAAATAAAGTAGAATGATAGTGCAAGTCACGCCAGACCAAGAACCCCAAGCTCATTAAAAATTAAGGATAAATGATGAATCCACAAGAACCACAAGTAACACCGTCGCAACCATCAATACCAGAGCCAACAGTTGTTAGTAGCGTTACAATTGATGGAGCTGTACAGCCACCAGAACCGTCACAAACTCAACAGTTCTCACAGTCACTAGGTAGCCAGAAAAAACCCGATAAACTCAGCCCACCAGTGGCAGCGCAGGTATTATATGCGTTTGGTTTTATCGGGCTTATCCTTGGTTTGTATTCTTCATTCCTGATCTATAGCGCAGGTAGCTTTGTGTCCTTTTCGACCAAACTATACGGAGTTAATTTTCAAAATCTTCAAATTCTTGCGATATTCACGGCAGTTGTCACAATAGCCAACTTTACATTAATCAATTTTATAAGAGCTGGAAAGCGTTGGGCGTTAGTCGCCTTTACAATCCTGTACGTATTCGGATTGATTACAAGCCTGTTAGATAAATCGCTAGTTGGACTAGCATTGATTATGCAGTTATTATGGTTAGTTCTTCTTATCACACTTTGGTCAAAGAACAGAGATTATTTCAATAAGTAAGGATTAAGCCATAAAACTATAAAATGATTTAACAATTAGTGCGACGGTTATTATGTGTTACATACTCCAATTATAATTGAGCTAAGACAAAATTTAACACAATACCTAAATATGAGCTAAAAAAGACGACATATTTTTCTTTGTTAACCATCTTAAAAATAAACAAAG
>JAGONL010000062.1 GCA_017993025.1 Candidatus Saccharimonadota bacterium | reverse complement strand
CCCTTATCGGCCTAAACAGAGTTTAGTCCATAAGCGCGAGCTCCAAGAGCAACACCCACCTTTGCAAGAGATTACTGAAATACGTCGATGACGATGAGATCGTGTACCAAGACAACCTGATAACTTCAGTGGCTTTTTAGAGCCGTTTGACTTCTAAGGACTCGGTACGCGAATGACATGAGGGCTACGTGTTAAACACGATAAGCCGTATAGATTTCTGCAACTCTCATTCTGTTAAAAACGTAGGACAGTGCCTTGCAAATTAGGAGGAAACCATAGAGTGAAGTTAGAAGCGTTGATGTGTTGCGATGATGTGTAAAAGCGAAAAAAATGAATACTTCTCATAAACAAACTGAATGAGTGCTTAAAATATCTACTGAAACGAAATTCAACGGTAAAAGTTTGAGTGCAAAATTTGATAAAAATAGAGCCGTAAAACAAAAATACTGACTCAGAAATCATGTCAACACGCTTAATTTACCGAGAAAATGCACGAATAGCTTGAACGTGACTTTAATATAACTTATTGATTTTTAGTTAAAATATGAAAATTCAGAAAATACTTTAAAGCCTACAACTACTTGAAAAATATGCGCTTTAAAAATTTCTGCGTAACTATTTAAATAAACCAAAGAAAAAAGTATTGCTGCTTTTAGGTAACGTAGAAGCATCTAACGTTTGAGCTAAGCGGCGGCCCGTCGCCCGTTCGCCTCAGCGAATGGTTATGCGCGCACACTAAAATTTCTTCTTCGAGAATCCTCGATAAACCCAGCGGATCGAATAAAACATGGCGGATGAGAACATTAACACGATCACTATTGGTAGCAGCAAAATCTTGAGGAATTCATAAAGATGAAATATAACGATTTCTTGACCATCCGATATTGCTACGTCTCTCCAATATCCGCTCAGCATAATGTCTGCGAATGGGTCGCCGTCGCAGTAAAAGAAACGTCCGCTATAGTCAGACATATGTGCCGATGCATTCGAATTAACGCAGGCGCCATTCGGAATAGACGTGTACTCGAGCGCTGCAACCGAGAGTACGCCGACCATCCATATTGCACTAATAAGTACGCCTAGCCTTACCCATCCACTCATAGCTTCACTCCAATATCCACGCTAAGCAATCTAAAGGCATTAAACAGGTCGCTCTTGTGCTACCAGTTCTATACGAACCGATATCTCCCCTTGCTTCTCACTTTTCAGCCTTCTTCATAGCTATACCGACGTTCAATTTGATATTTGCTGAGCTCAATTCGCTCTCTCTATAGCATCTAACTACTCGCGTAAGGCGCAAGCACCCACAACAAAATAAACAAAAACTCAGTAATCACTGAATTCAAAAAATGCCCCGTAATTGGCTGGGTGCTTGTCGCACTTGACGCAAAAGTTGGGCAGTTGGATTAGACAACAAATAAATCGACATTAATTCGAATAATTACCGCTTTAATGCAGTTGCTATTATTATAGCCCCAATAATAATTGCTACACTAATTGGAAGTGCTGCAACACCAAGCCATACCAAATACAATAATGCAAATATAATAATTAAAGCAGATAGCTCCCTAGCTTGATAAGCAGCTATTAATACAAGGCAAACAGATAGCCAAACTGCATTTTGTTTATTCTCTGCTATATAATATGCTGCCCACAACATTAGCAACGCGAACGGGTAGCGAAAATACCAACGGTCTTCCTGATCATGCACGTTGAGTTCAGATATATGTCCATTAGCTGCTATCTTCTGTTGAATTAAATTAGATTCAATTTGTGCAGCTTCAGTTAGAATTCTTTTTGTCTTATTAAAAAATGTTACCAACGTCAAAGAAAAGCCTAGAATTGCAATCGGCCAAACGTACCACCAATATTCGTATAGCTGATCTGATGAATATTGAATTAACCATGGAATTGCGCAAATAGAAATAGTTGCACCAAATATCTTCAACGATAACAGTGCTCTGCTCCTAAATGGGACAACTTCTGTATAGGCTGCAAGTAACTTAACTTCTGTAACCTTATATATTTTTAATGACAGCCATGCAAAGAAAGCAAAAACTGGGAGTATAAAAGCCCATTTATCTTTCAATGCATTGTTTTGATACTGCATGTACCATAACCAACCAGTTATCGAAGAACCTATAATTAATGGGATTGCTGAACGAATAACCCGCTGTTTGATTGTAAGTTCTCTAATCTCGTAGGCACTCGTGATTGCGTTTTGTACTTTTATTTTTTCTTCCATAGTACTTCTCATAACAACCAACGCTATGCCCAACTACCCGCATAACGCGCAAGTACCCACAACAAAATTGAAAACTGAGACTACCTCAGAACCATAAAAAATAACACAATAATTGGCTGGGTACTTGTCGCAGTTGATGCAGAAGTTAGAATGGTACACAACTCAACCTGTACTTACACAGTGTTTTTTTGCGACTAATTTGGTTTTTGTTTCAATATTTTTTTCAAATATAACGTCATTAGAAATGCTTGAAGGGAAAGCCAATATATACACGCGCTCTTTGTAGCCATCAACTTTTGAAAATGCTTCAACTCTTGCAAACTTTCCAAACCATGAATAATCGGAATCAATTGGAGTAATACAGTCTTGATTTTTGTATTTATGGCTTTCTACTGCATAAGCCGCTTGCACTACAAAAAAGAGCATGAAAGATATTAAGTTTTTTATCATATCGCTTTTGCTCAACCGTGTAATAATGATTTCAAACTAAAACTTAAAAGCACACTACAAAAAAAAATTCTAACTACCCGCGTAAGGCGCAAGCACCCAACAACAAAATAAACAAAAACTCAGTAATCACTGAATTCAAAAATAGCCCTGTAATTGGCTGGGTGCTTGTCGCACTTGACGCAAAAGTTAGGCAATTAATATAACACTAATCCTTGACACCTATAACAGTGATATTTGCCTTGTTAAACTCTTGCCAACCCAAAATTATCCACTCATAATTAGGTCGAGAACTCATTTCACCATACTTACTTTGTGATACTTCCACCTTTCCTATACCTCCGCGAAACAAAACCGTGACAATATGTGGTTCCGAATCTTGCCCAAGTGTTTTATCTCGAACCTCAAGCCAAACAAGCATATTTCTATCAGTAGTGACATTTCGTGCTATTAATGTACCTGTACCTTTAAATCTATTCCACTCCTTTGCGTATGAAGTCGCCTCTGTCTTTTCCTCCTTCACTACAAATTCTCTAAGCTCAAACTCTGGTGTCTGCGCAAGAGGGGACGAATTCCTATCACATCCCACTAAAAGTAGTGCTATCCAAAAAATGATTAAAAAACTTTTCATTTCACTTTTCCTTTTTCAAAATATTTTCTGATTGATACTGAGATTAGAAGTATCTTTTATACCGTAACAGTTCCATAACTTATTATGACTGTACCACATAAATAGATTTGCTAGAATAGAGTCTGTTGATGTTTTGAAATACAGGCTGTTTTGCCTGAAAAATCCAAATAAAACCACGTCAAAATAAGCTTTGACTTCGCTCAGCCAGCGCAAAAAACTCCCCAAGCAGAGTCAAAGGGATAGTTTTAGCAAACTTCAACAAGCTCTAATGATTACCCGATCTATATAGATTATTAATACTATCAGGAGAGTACTTACTTCCATATCTTCCATAGGAATTTAATGTAGAATCAGTGTCGTATGGATTATATGGTGCTAAT
Source organism: Candidatus Saccharimonadota bacterium (assembly GCA_017993025.1). Classification (GTDB taxonomy): domain Bacteria; phylum Patescibacteriota; class Saccharimonadia; order Saccharimonadales; family SZUA-47; genus JAGONL01. The sequence continues at coordinate 791 of JAGONL010000062.1, read as the reverse complement.
GCAAATACCTAACTGCAAAAAAGCAACCATACAAACTCTTCTAATGATCATAAAAACCTCCTGTTACGCCTAACGTTTTAATTAATTGGCGCGCTTTAGCGCATCCCGCTTGAATGATGGGTTAGGCTGAATGTTAACGACACAAAGATAGTGCATCCAAAGCTGCCTTATACGATTTAACCGCTCTGCTAAATTGATAGTTAAAGTCATCTACGTCACTAGCGCCCCTGGCTCTCCGAGCTTTTGTAGATGCGCCGTCAAACTCGCTAGCTGCGTAGTCGCAGCCGCAGTCACGGGCTCCATACGAAGCTTCTTCTAAAGAGTTCTTCGCTTTGCGCATGTAGTTCTTAGCCGAGTCAAAGTCGGTTTCATTGGCTGCACGTTTCAGCCATTTACTTGAATCATCAATACTACTGGGCAACGTGTCACAGCTATATGCAAAGCAATAGCTAGGAGACAACAGCACTCCCCAAAGCAACACTCGTCGAACAAAGTTCATGCTTTCTCCTTCATGCCTAACTACTCGCTTAACGCGCAAGTACCAACAACAAAATTAAAAACTGAGATTACCCCAGAACCATAAAAAATAACACAATAATTGGCTGGGTACTTGTCGCAGTTGAAGCGCAAGTTAGGTTGTTGCCTGAAAAGCCTAGCTATTACCACCATCAAATTCCGTGTGAGCCAAAGAAAATAAGCCAGAAAGAATGTCTGTATGTTTTTTAACTTCACCCTTTCCAAGTCTTATACGGTAACGTCCACCACGATTGTCATATTCAATAACATCTAAA
>JAGONL010000014.1 GCA_017993025.1 Candidatus Saccharimonadota bacterium | reverse complement strand
GTCGTAAGCCAGTAAATATACTTGCGTTTAATATGGCTGTAGCTCAATTATTAGAAAGCGTAACTCATCAATACAATGATTTGGCTCTTCAATTTGGCGAATGGCGCGGTGTTCCGTCTGTTCAACCCAGAAACGTAGAAGCTGTTGCCGAGCATTATGAAGGTCATACTCCAGATGAGAGAATCATAAGTCTTGGTCAAGCAGCAAGTAGCCTTATTCTTCGGCCAAAAGTAATAATTTCCGACAAAACTACTGATGAAATATTAGAGCACACAAGTAGTGGAGGTGTTTTATTGATAGTTGGTAACCATATCGAAGGCGTAGACCCACTAACGTATTCAGCAGTATTGAAGCAAGAGCCCGCATTTGAACATGTTAGACACGACTTTATTATTCCAGCTAAACCAATAATATTCAGAATTGCAGGCATTAGATATCTAGCTGATGGTATGGGCTCTTTTCCTACATTAAGAAAGAAAGATGTAATAGAAGAAGATGGCACTGTAACAGAAGAAAACAGAAAGTATCTTAGTGCTTCAGCAATGTTTACTACTGAGACCGTTGTAAGTCAATTAGTTGAAGGCGGTTGTGCTGCAGTTCTTGCAGAAGGTCAAAGAAATAGAGACAATCCTTTCGAGGTTCAAGTTTTTCAAAAGGGTGCAACTTTTATGTATGACGAAGCTGTGAAGGCGGGTGCTAAAGTTGGTATATTACCTGCCGGTATAGTTTATGGAGGAATAGGCATATTAAGGCCCACTGTGCATGTAGGTGGATTGTTTGTACCAATCGGAAAATACTCAAAGCAGAAGTCTGAAAGCGTAAGACAAGAAGTTCAACGAAGTGTAGATATCGCCCGCCACACAAGCTACCACAGAAGATAAGATAGATCCCATTGCTTGTGTTATATTGATTTATGTGCTATAATTAGTTAAATGAATTCTTTAATTCAAATTCCTAATCTAAATATGGTTGCTTCTGGGGCTGGAAGTCATGTGCTAGAACATGCACCAGAAATTGTAAAGGAAGCCGTTGACCTTTCCGGTGCAGAAAAACCTGTTGTACTTACTATTGGTACTGCCGAACCAAGCCTTGAGTGGTATAACGAGTTTGTTGAGTTGACCCAAGAAAAATTTGGAAAACTTGGTGCTACTGTAGTTAATCTTCACGAATTCGGACAAGCACCTTCAGAGCAAGAAGCTATAGATAAAATTAGTAGAGCAAATACTATATGGGTTGCCGGTGGCGACACACTTCACATGATAGATTTTTGGAAAGAACACGATATAGACCAACTTCTACGCAACGCCGCGGAATCAGGTACAGTCATGAGTGGCGGAAGTGCAGGAATGTTATCCTGGATGAGCCAAGGTCACAGCGATTCACTTTCCTACAGAGTAGCTGAAGGCGAAGACTGGGATTATATATTCGTGCCAGGTCTTGGTTATATTGACGCAACTGCTTGCCCGCACTTTGATTCTGTACGGTCTAGCAACTCAGAACCACGCAAATTAGATTTTATAAGAAAGTATATGGCCAAAGCTAATAATGCTTTACCTAAAACTGCTATCGGATTTGATAACATGGCAGCACTTGTAATCAGCAATGGACTCTACAGAGTCATAAGCAGTCCAGACACAAAATTCCCGAATGGCGGGATACATGTTATGAAGAAAACAGAAAAAGACTTAAGTATTGAGCGACTCCCTGTTAGTAAACAATTCTTGCCTTTTGAAATTTAGTAGTTTAGGCGTCTTCGGATGAGTCTGATTTATGCATTAGTAGATAGATAATTGGCAATATTCCTACACTATTTATGACAATCATAGCTATAAACCAGTTCTGATCGTTGTTTTTTGATGCACGCCAAAGTGCAAAGCCTTTCCAAATCATATCCCAGATTGCAATTACGGCAATTAACATTATTTGATTGTCGGTTAAGTCATTGTAATCCATAGATTAATTCCTCCACTTTAAGTTCTACTTATATTTTATTCCTAAAAATTCAAATTATCCACAAATTTATCGTGTGACTTTGACATTCAACAAACAACAATGGGCTTTTCGCGCCCATACCTACGACTCTCATTTTTTAATCGCAAAAAACGAGAGGCAAAAAAGCGACAGCCTGTCTGCGAAACATGATTGAACACAAACTACCAGAACCATGGTCGCGCCCTGAGGACGCAAGCGGTCAAAAGTAGATACTTATTTTAAGTACTTTTAACTAGCTCAGGGCTATATTCGACCAGGCTCTGATTGCATTCATCAGTTTACAGAGGGCTGGGTTGGCTACAAAGCTACTGAGGACATGTAGCTCAATCACCCCTTGAAATACTGTTTCAAGGCAATCAGCCACTTCTGAGTCAAGCAGTAAGCAAATCCAGAAACACTTAATACTAAAAATTGTTTACTGGACGCCCGTCGTTCTTACTGCGCAGAAGTGGGTGGTATCTGTCTTGAGTCATGTATATTCAACAGGGTGCGGGGCTTTTGCATACTTTTGCGCCTGTAGGGAAAAGTATGGCGTGGGTTTTAAGGGTGAGAAAGTCCATTAGGACTTTTGCAAGGAAGTCTTCACCTGACAACTTGTTGTCATGGCAGAAGCTTCGAGGCCACAGAATGTGGCTGGCACTAGCCCCTTTTCGGGCGAATTGATAAGAGTCGTATTAGTTTTGAAGTTAGGCCTAGAGTGCTACGCCGTAGAAATTTTCTAACAGTTTATAGACAATGTATGCCGGCCATACCATAGCTTTCAGAAATCCAGTAACAACGGCGCCGAATCCAACAGCTGCTTGCATCCAGTACACCACGGCACCAATAAAACCAACAAAATAAAGTGCCCCACTTGTTCCGTGTGTAGAATTCACATTTTTACCTTTATCTTTGCACCATTCTTTCCAGTCTTCAGTTCCAGTCATTGATATTTCAATCTTTGGGTCTTTTGCTTTTGCCATCTCAACACTCCTTTATATTACTAATCTAATTATAAACCCGTTAGCAAGTGACAAGTAGCAATATTGCAGAAAACGGTTGTGTTTAATACGCCTGGAATCTATTCTTAGTATATGGTATTCTCGCGCGCCCCAAGCATAATGACCGAAAAACTACGAAGGATTATCAATAGAGACACGATAATCTCCATAAGTATAATTGGTCCTTTGGCTGCTTTTTTGGATAGCGTAACTGAGCCAACACTGTCTAGTACAGACAAAACAATCGCCTACGTATTGATGGTGTTGTTCGTGGGTATCGGCTTAATACGACTTATTAGAGGCTCAATTTTGGACCGTAAGCCAATATATACAATTATTCTGTATATTGCGATACTAATGCCAACAACTTCTTATTTCACCGACGTGCGGAGCTTTTATATATTTTTCTGGATTATTCCTGTATATCTAGCTAGCTTTTACTATGGTAAGAAATATGCATATTTGATCTTTGTAGCATTGGCCGTTACCCAAATCGCAAAAATAGTAATATTTACACATTACGATTACATTACCAGCGCCGAAGATTACCTATATATGATATCGGAGTTTTTCATAGTCCTTTCACTTTGCCTTCTTGTCATGGACACAACCAGTGTAAGCGAAGAAGACAGATCGATTTTGTTTAATAGCTTAGAAAAAACCGAACTTGAACAACAACGACTAAGTGCGGTTATGAACAGCATAGATGTTGGCGTTGTTTCGGTAGATGAAAGTTTTCAAGTTGTCAGCTTTAATGCTGCCGCTCTGGACATATTGGATATGCATGACAACATTCTAGGTAAAGATTTAAGACAAATTTGCTATGTTGAGGGATTAGACGGCAAACCATTCAATATCTCTAGCCTAATTGATGATAATAACTCAGATAAAGAAGTTCGAATAACGTACACCGACGGACAAGTTGCCACACTTTCTGCCGCGGCTGTGCCAATTCGGCTGAAAGCAACCAAGGAAAATGAAGGGTCTGTGTTTCTACTTAGGGACATAACGAAACAAAAGTCACTTGAGGAAGAACGCAGTGCCTTTGTGTCTTTAATGTCCCACGAACTCAGGACACCGCTGGCAATAGCGGAAGCAAACGCTTCAAACGCTGAGCTTGTATTCAAAAAAGGCGAAACGGATAAAGCAGAAGAAGCAATAAGTAATGTTGGGCAAGAAATAAAAAAACTTACAAAAATAATTAATGAATTCTCGCTTGTAATTGGTACTATCCAGCAGAATTCAGACATTATAAAAGAATCTGTCAACTTGGACAGTGTCTGTCGTAAATTGCTAGAAGACTATAGTCCAGAGGCTGAAAAGAATGGCGTAGTATTCGTTGCTCAAATTGCCCCAAATACAAAAGTAGAGATATATACAAATCCAGAATACTTTATAAATATTATCAAAAGTCTGACCGACAATTCTATAAAATTTACTCAGCAAGGTAGTGTAACCGTACGCTTTAGTGAAGAAAACAGAAGCTTAATTGCGACCGTCGAAGATACGGGAGCGGGAATTCCAAAATCAGATCAAGCCAAAGTTTTTTCAGCCTATTATCAGAGCGATGATTATACTACGCGCTCATATGGTGGACTTGGCGTTGGACTATACACGGCAAAAAAACTTGCAGAAATGCTTGGCGGTAACCTGAGTTTTACAAGCGAAAAGGACCATGGTTCTATATTTAAACTAACCATACCGACAAAGTTACTTTCTGCTCCAGAGCCACCTACAGATAAACTGCCCCAAAGCTAAGTTTAGATAACTGAACCTACTGCTAAATAGACTTCGCAACTTATCGATTTTAGTTTTCTTCATAGGTAATACTATAGAAATACTTGTAAATCCACACATATTAAGTAGCTTATCGTGGAATTTATCTGAGAATAGCTTAACTTAATAGCCTACAGAGTCTATTTAGACTCTAAATCTGCTACAGCCTTGGGGTTGAAGCCTCTAACTACTAGCCAGACACCCAGAGAGAACTCAAATAGCGCTACCATCAATGCAGACAACCCAACTATTGGGTCAGATCGTCCAAGAAGACCAAACATCATAGCCAAGAAGCCGACAAATAGTGGTATTGCACCGACCATGCCAAGCATAGATAGGGCACGAGGTACTAACCTAGACTTGTACAGCATGAATCCCAGTAATAGGTCATTTATACCAGGCATAAAACTTTGGCTGACTAAGAATATACGGTCGTAAAGTGTCGCTAATGTGTGGCTGGTGACTAGTGCATCAGTGCCAGCACCAGTCTCCCTTAGAGTTACAATTGTCATTATGAACGCTACGCCGACAAATATAGAACTAGCTTCCAGTATGCGAGATGCAATTAGGCCAATTCCGGCAGATTCATTCTGTTTTTTAAGTATTCGAAAAAGTACTACGGCTGTAGCAATGCCCGCCAGCGCTACTATTACCTCTAGGATTGCACCAACAATTGCCTGGGTGTCAGTCCCTTGGCCTAAAATATAATTTGAACTCTTGGCGTTGCTGTACAAACCTATGGTAGGAATTGATACAAATGTCAGAAGGTACAATATACCTGCCGTTAATGATGTTTTTCTATGCCATAGTTTATTTTTGTTAGTTGTTTCATTGGTGCTCATGTCTATCCCCTTATTAGTTATGGATTAACCTTACACTGTAAACTTTACAGTGTAAAGCAGAAAATGTATAATAGACTGTGTATAACAATATTGAAAGAAGTAAAAATGGCTAAAAATAGTACAAAATCATCAAATAAATCGATTCCCTTAAGCAAAGAGCGCGTAATTAAGTACGCTATTAAGCTTGCAGACGCTGGCGGTATAGAAGCCTTAAGTATGCGCAAACTAGGACAAACGCTTGGAGTAGAGGCTATGGCGCTATATCATTATTTTTCTAACAAGAATCAGCTTATTGAGGGCATGATTGATTATGTCCATGGGGAAATTAAGGTACCAACAGGTGAAGTAGATTGGAGGGTCTTTATGCAAAAACGAGCAGAGTCTGCTTTTGGGGTACTGTTACTGCATCCTTGGGCGTCTCCTATTATGGAGGCAGGGGTAAACCCTGGTCCATCAACTTTGCGTGATAGCGATAATTGCATGAAGAGTTTGCGTGAAGCGGGATTTTCGGTTGAAATGACTGTACATGCAATTACGCTACTGAATATCTACATATACGGTGCCGCCCAGCAATATTCTAGGCTAAATTTTTCAAATTCTCAGGAAGCCGCTGATTTCAGTGAAACTATAAGAAACCAATTTCCGATTGATGAGTATCCCTACCTTGGTGAAATAATTACAGAATATATGATGAAAAGTAGTTATGATGCTAGACAAGAGTTTGAATTTGGACTGGATTTGATACTTAATGGTATTGAGAGAATTAAGCACTGATTACTATAGGATTAATGAGTTCGATGTGTGTAATATTTACATTGTGTCAACTCTGTAGTATTACATTAATCGTACTTGATTTTATATTTTTTGCTTAAACTATTTATTGTTAGTTTTATACATCTGATATCATTAATTTAAATAGTAATCTAGAGGCAAAGGGAGTTAACGGGGATTATATGCATAGAATTATAAACAGCTTTTCAATCGCGAAAAAAACTTTGATAGGTGTAAGTATTATTACGGCATTATCTCTACAACTGTTTGCAGTCCCGCTTGCAGGTGCGGCTACACTAACATTTGGTCGCACAACCGTTGGGTCATCAACTAGCAGTGGTGACAGGAATCGGCTTAGTGGTTCACGTTTCACTGTTGGATCTCAGGGCGGTAATTTATCAAGTATGACTGTCTACATTGCTGGTACTGGAATTGCACCAAATAACAAATTTCAAATGTTTGTCTACTCAGATAACAACGGTGTACCTGGTACAAGACTTGCCAGTACAGTTGTAGGAAATGCTGTTGCTAACAGCTGGAACACTCTACCCATTAGTTATTCTGTTTCGCCAAACGGTCGTTATTGGCTAATGTATAACGCAAATGGCACATCAAATAGCCAAAATAACATGCGCTATTCATCCGGCGGTACTGGCATACGATCCGGAGCAGTAACATTTGGATTAAATCCAACTAGCGTTACCTGGTCAAAAAACTCGCGCTCTAACTCTATATATGCAACATACAACACCGTCACCGCAACACCTCCCACGGTTGCACTGACAACTCCTGTTGGTGGTACTGTGAGTGGCACTAGCCTACCTATTAGAGCTACTGCTACTGACATTTTTGGTGTTACTGGTGTGCAGTTCAAGATTAACAACCAAAATTTTGGCAATATTGACACCGTTGCCCCATATGAAACAGTCTGGAATACTTTTCTAAATCCTAATGGTGATTATACAATTTCAGCAACCGCACAAAATGCATCTGGCCTTACATCGACGTCAAGTGTTGTAGTTACAGTAAATAATCCAACACCAACCGCACCAGTGGTTACAATTACGTCGCCCTTGGATGGTAGCGATGTAAACGGTTCTAACCAATCTATCAGTGCTTCCGTAAATGATGATTTCGGTATCCTGGGCGTGCAATTCATGGTTGATGGAGTAAATTTGGGGGCAGAAGATACGACTGCTCCATATAGCACTCCCTGGAATACATACGCAACACCTAATGGTAGTCACACTGTTAGCGCAAAGGCACGTAATATCGTTGGGCTAAACACTACTAGTAACGCTAATGTGACAGTAACAAATGGCCCACCGCCAATAACCGGTTTGTGGGAGAGTGTATCTGTCGGTACGCCACCTGTAAACTTCGCTCTAGAAACGATAGACGGAACCGATGCTTACGGTTCACACACTATTGTCGCAGCGCCAAGTAGCCCAAATGTTGTGTATGTAGGCTCTAGCTTTCAAGGTGTCTGGAAAACCACTGACTCAGGACTCACCTGGAATATGGTTCAAGATATTGCCAATACCAACTCATGCGGTGACCAGAATCGTCTAAGCTGGGGCAAAAACTGGGCATTAGCAGTAGATCCAACAGACCATAATACTGTCTATACAGTCAGCGGTATTAGCTGTAGCGGTGGACTATATAAGTCAACTGATGGTGGACAGACCTGGAACGACATGATGCCTCTCAGCCTTAAACAGCAGACAACTAACGATATCTACAGTATTAGCATAAATCCTAACGATAGAAACCATATACTTCTTGGGTCACATAGCTTGTGGAATGGTAAAGACGCTGGCGTGCTAGAGAGTCGTGATGGTGGAGTAACCTGGATCACTCATCCCGCAAAAGGTAGCTGGGGAGCAGGTCACTACGTTCACTTCCTAGATAATGCCGATTGCTGGCTACTGATGACACAGGGCAATGGCTACTGGAAGACGACCGACGCTGGAGTAACATGGACAAAAGTCACTAACCTGAACATGACTCATGGTGCAGGTATGGTCTACAAATCACAAGTTACTGGTAATTGGTATGCAACAACCGAATGGAGCATCATCAGATCAGTTGACGGTGGATCATCCTGGACAGCTATTCATAATTCGCCGTGTAGCGACGGGTACTATTCGATAATTGGTGACGGATATCGAATGTATACGTCGCACGCATTCACCGGTGGAAGTGCTTGTGGTACATCATATGTCGAAAGTGCATTAGAGACAGATGACACAAATTGGTCTGCCTACAACAATCAGACTTTCAGTAACGGCGCAAACTGGATGTCATTTGACCCAGTCAATCGTATAGTTTGGTCTTCAAATTGGTTCGCAGGTGTCTGGAAATTACGACTTTAGAATTATTCGAAACTATAAAGAATTTCAATTATCGAAGCATGATACTCTCTCAGGTTAATTACCTGGCTGCCTCTAATAGATGAACTTCGAACTTTTATGTTGCATTCATCGTCCTCAATGAACCTACTTTAAATCCGCGACTGCCTTGGGATTGAATCCTTTGACTACTAGCCAGACGCCTAGTGAAAACTCAAATAACGCTACTAGCAATATGGATGCACCGTGTATCTTGGAATTTTGCTCGATTACTCCAAATATAACCGCGAACCATCAGACCAGTAGTAACGGGCCACCAACGATTCCGATCATAGCAAGCGCACGAGGTACTAAGCGCGATTTCAATAGTAGGAAGCCAAGCAACAAATCACATACCGCTGGCATAAAGCCTCCACCTAGGAAAAAAATTCGATCATACAGAGTTACCAGCGCATGGCCAGTGACCAATGAATCTGCTCCAGCTCCAGCCTGTCGTAAGCTAACTATTGTCAAAATGAATGACACACCAACTAGGAGGCCGGCAGATTCTAAAATACGAGCAGCGAAAAGTGCAAGCGACGCTGATTCGTTAACCTTTTTTAGTATCGGGAATAGAACGACGGCGGTTCCAATACCGGCCAATGCAATCGTAACTTCCAATGTAGCTCCAATAAGTGCAGATGTGTCTGGACCCGAGCCGACAATGTAATTAGCACTTTTAACTTGGGTATATAGAGCCAAGGTAGGGATAGATACAAAGGTTAGTAAATAGAGTAAGCCTGCTGTTAGTGATATTTTTCTGTGATAAGACAAGTTTCTGAAAGCTGACATTATTAAACCCCTGTTCTTGTTATAAACTTTACTGCTACGCGCAGTATGCTCCTATTAAAAATAAATAGATAGCAAGTAAAAAACTCTGTATTTTGCGGAAGTAAACATTTTATGGAAGTTAACGCATAGGTAATAGAAGGATTCCAATAACTTTGACAGACCCATAACATTATCTATCAAATATGGTTTTAAATAGTAGGTTTATTTGGCTAAAATGCAACAGGCATTTTTCACCCCGATTTTGTCTGGGGTTTGAAGCGCTCATAGCCATAAAAAAAGACCCACTTTGTGAGTCATTTTTTATGGCTGGGGAGACAGGACGTTAATGGAACTTTTACAGATGAGGATTTTCAAAACGTTGACGATATAGAAGAAATTCAGAATCTGCTCGATGACACTACACAAGACAGCCCTTTAATCGCCGAGGAGCTCGTTACTAAATAACATAGATTCAGCAATAAATAACTCAAGCGGCTCATAAGTTCCTTGTGTTTGAGCAATTTCAAGGGCCTTATAGTATGCAAATTTGCGCTCTTTGCGCACCAAAGGAGGCATTTTTCCTGAGCCTAAAGCCTGTATGAGCATAATTAGCCTTCCGGTCCTACCATTACCGTCGCTAAAAGGGTGAATCTGCTCAAATTGTGCATGTGTTCGAGCCATTTTTGAGATCAGGTCGTACTTTAGTGTATCGTCCCTACTTAGTCCCATGACAAGTTCAGGAACTTTTAAATAGTTTGCCAATACCACCCTCGAGCCCATAATCCTAACTGCATGACTACGGTATTTTCCGGCATCGCTAATAATCCCATTCATAAGTCGCAAATGGGTATCTAATACAAGACCTTCGCTTATTACTAATTTGTTATCTTGATTTAGTAAGTCTATTAACCAATGGAGTGTTGCCTGGTGGTTGCGTGCCTCCGCCTGTTCAATTGCCGTACGATTAGACAATACTTTGTGATCAAAGATAACATCCCCGACATCAGATAATGTCATAGTACTACCTTCGATAGTATTCGTATGATAGGTTAGGTAAAGTGTTAGTTTATCGAGTAATTCCTTGTTGCTTACTAGCTGCTGGGGGGTAATTTTGTTCTGTAGAGCCTGAGCTTTTAGCTTAGCGAGTATATTAGCATCTACCGTTTCGGCACCAACAGTGTCAAAATAGAGTTTTTCTATACGTACCAGGGCTTTAGCTCTAGGTTTAGACCTACTATTTATCCAGGAATTTAGAGTTACGAAAGTTACGCCCAATTGCGATGCAAGCTGCTCTTGAGACCAGCCGGACGCTTTGATTATTGATTTTAGATATTCTTGATAGTTCATAACTTTATAAGTATACCAGTAACTATATAAAGTTTCAATATAAAGCATTACTTGCATTTATATGATTAACGCGAGTCAACATGTGATAAAGCGCCTATTAACACAAGTGCTTATACTTTTAACTAATGCGTAATTACGCGCATCGCTAGTAGATGACAGACGAAAAGGAGTAAATAGGATTCGAACTTAATTAACAGATAAGGATTTTACAAATGAAAGAATTGTTTCAGAATAATCAAAATAACCAAACCGAAATAACAGATACAAAATCAGTAAAAAATATTTGGCTGGGGATGAGGGATTCGAACCCCCGATCGTGGAACCAGAATCCACTGCCTTACCACTTGGCCAATCCCCATCACAATGCTATAAAGTTATGTAACTCGTGCTATTTTACCTCTTATCGGGGGATTTTTCAATCAGACAGTACGAAACGCTCCATGGCTTCTACGAATCCGTCATGGTCTACGTCTGCAACGACAAAGTCCGCGAGCGACTTAAGCTCGTCTGTTGCATTACCCATAGCAATCTTCATACCAGCAACTTTAAACATAGGTATATCGTTTCCGCTATCACCTATTGCTAACGTTTCCTCCTGTTTATGGCTCGTAATATCGCGTAGCGCCGTAACCCCGTGATATTTATCAGCTAAATGGTCCGTGATTTGTACATTTAAAAAACCTGCCCATTTGTCGTGAGCATAATGCACGTTAATTGACAAAGTAGCGTCCTCTTTCAATTTTTCCATCGCCCTATTGCCCTCCTCCGTATCAAACACAAATGCAAAAATGTAGGGTGCATCCTCAACTACTTCATCTATCACAGCATTTGTTGCCTCAATTTCATTAAAGTCAGGGAAATAATCTATCGTTTTGCTAACAGGAAGCAATATTTCTAGTATATTTTTAATGCGTTCTACGCTCAACCATTTTTTCCACACTACCTCTCCTGTATCAACTCTACGAACAGATGCACCGGCATCAAAAACACCAAGATCATGAAAACCAATATGTTCAAATAAATCCTTTGCCATATCATAAGGCCGTCCTGTCACCGGAGCAATCTCCACCCCTAGTTTTTGCACTTGTTTAGTAATATCAATAACTTTTTTTGAGGGGTTTGAACCCAAAAGTGGAACTAAAGTTCCGTCAATATCGCTAAGAATTAGTTTTATTTTACTCATTTAAGCTAGTATACCTGTTCATAGTTAAAGAAAAAATTAGAAAATGTAGACAGACGCTAGTGCAATAATACTTAGCATAAAAATATCTGAAATAGTTGTAATAACCGGTATTAAAACGTCGTCGGGGTTTAGTTTGTGTTCTTCTAAAATTTTATCAATAATATATGTGATAAAAAACATAGCACTTACTACAATAATTATTGAAAGCAAAACAAATAATATAAACGTTATGACAAAATTTAAGCTTAAATCATAGCCACGATTAGCACCTAAAAATAACCCCATGGTTATAATAAAAACACAGTTAAGTAGTAGCGACGGCAACATGGCTCGGACTAATTCCTTTTTCGTGCGCGTTCTCTCTGAAGGATTGCCAGCATGAGCGGCAATAAGAGTAGCGTAATCTCCCACCAAACTATTTAAGGCGGGTAGGATAATAACTAGTGGCACAATTGGTAGAAGTTTGTCACTGACAGCTTCAATACCTAGTCCACCTAGTAGACTAAGAGAGCTTGCAATACCGACGGATCCTACAACAAAAAGTAACGTCAAAATATGTATTTGACGTTTTGACATTTTACTATTCATACTAGCAACCTAACGATTAAAGATACGGTCATAACCATCAGCGCGTCAGTAAACCCAGTTTCTACCGGCCCAACAATATTATCCGGATCATACCCGGATTTTTTAACTAGTGCCGTGATGCCGGCCATTAATGGATAGGCAACTAATCCGACGATCAACATTGATGATTGACATAAAACAAGTATCTTCCAGAATGTTGCGTCAAAAAATATCTCACCAATCAGTCCACCGGTTAATCCAACCACAAACCCAGAAAATATAGTTAGAAAAATTGAAAAAGCTACGCTACTATAAAGTACTTTAAAAACATGTCTATCACTTTCTAATTTGTGATTTATTTTGGCACACATTGCTCCAGTAATTGAGGCTGCCAAGTCAATAATACCCGGCAGTAACAACAGAGCACCGGTAAATGCAACGATGTGTTCTTTGTTAATTTCTAATACATAACCAGCCACTAAAGACCCGCACAAGGCAATTATCTGACCAAACATAATTTGCCTAGAACTAATTGCTTCGGCTTTTTTTCTTTGCTTTTTATAGACGTAATGCCAGTGTCTGTGTCGTCTGTGCCCGTACTGAATATCGTGTAAATCTGCACCGATTATTGTTGAGGGTTTGGCTGGGGCTGTCATTTGAATTTATTATAACGGCTTGCTACAGATAATGATACGCTGGGTATAGTCTAGGTGCTAATTCCTAGTAAGACTACGTAATTTCAGATGACTGGCAACTTTTTTTATCGTCAAGACCATAATAATATATATTCCAAACTTCGTACATGTAGCCACAACAGGTGATCCATTGAGCAGTAGCGCCCCTCCGCTAAAAGCAGTAGAAATGATACTTGGAATAAACAGTGCTTTTAGTTTAGTACTATTTAGCATAGGGCTAAATGCTGAAATAAAAGTAGCTAGTCCAAAAGATATGTGTAGAAAAAGAATTATATTATAGATCATAATCTTAAGCATTATATAGGACAAACAAAAATTAATACATAGGACTACTAGTACTTTCGCTTCAAAAAACTAATAAAGTGCTTGACGCGTGTTTAAGTGATTGCTAAAATACTACTATGAATACGACCGTTGAATTATCTAAGGATGAAAAGCGTCTAGTGCAGTGCATGCAGTTACTTGGTGACCCTACCCGCTACAAGCTTTACAAACTAGTGCGTAGCGATTCGCATGAACTTTGCGTAAGTGAACTTGCAGAAAAACTAGGTATAACCGTATCCGCTGTATCTCAGCACTTTAAAAGCTTTGAGCTGATTGGTTTAGTAGAGAAAAAACGCCAAGGCCAAAAAATCTGCTACCAACTAAGAAAAGATAATTTGTTTTTAAACCAGTTAAACGTAATAATTAATAAGAAAGGAGAGCTGTAGCTCCGGGAAAAAGAGCAGTCCGAGCATCGAATTTATTTCGTGCCCGGCACGATGAGAAAAAACGTAGTTTTGTCTCATTACAGCGAAGCGCAATATGAATAAAGTAAAAAACATAACTATATACAGCACAGCAACTTGTGGCTTTTGCAAAATGCTAAGAAGCTATCTAAGTAGCAAAGATATAAAGTATGACGTAAAAATGGCTGACGAAGACCATGAAATTGCTCGCGAACTGTACGCAAAAAGCGGACAATTAGGAGTACCATTTACCATTATCGAGACAAAAGATGGCAAACAGGAAAAAATACTTGGTTTTGACCGCCCTAAATTTGACAGCATTCTTGGACTGTAAATAAGAAGTTTTAAAAATACTGTGGTTAAAAACACGTTGCATGAAATTGAATAGTTTGTTAAATTCAGTGGAAGTGTGAAAAAGAAGCAAACTGACATAGCTATAAAAAACATGCAAGGAAATCGCTCCAGTGGGAGCGATTTTTTTAATATTTTAGAGTCGAAGCTTGTTTTGAGTGACGGGGTGTCGTTTAAGGGATTTGTACCGGACTACCAAGAGAATGGCATAATCGGCGAGGTAGTTTTCAACACCGGGATGACTGGCTACACAGAATCACTGACTGACCCATCATATTCTGGGCAAATACTAGTGTTCACCTACCCAATGATTGGCAATTACGGCGTTGATACCAGCACCATGGAATCAGACAAAATTCAGGTTAGGGGTGTAGTAGTGAGCACACTTGAGCAAGACTGGTGTCACGATAAATCTACCATGTCGCTATCTGCATGGCTGAAAGAACAAAATATACCAGTTATCTTTGGCGTCGACACCAGAGCCCTGACTAAGCATTTGCGAACTAGAGGCACAATGATTGGCTCAATCGGCAAGTCAAAAACGGATTTAAGCAAAGTTATTTCAGAGACAAATTTTGTCACTATAGAAAAACCTATTCAGTACCCTAGCAATGGACCAAAAAAAGTAATATTAGTCGACTGCGGGTCTAAAGAAAACATTGTCCGCTCACTACTTGAGCTACCGATTAGCTTGAAACGAGTCCCTCACACTTATGACTTTTGCGACGAGGATTATGACGGAATATTTATATCCAACGGCCCAGGCAACCCCGAAGATTACGTACAAGCTATTGCAAATATCAAAACTGCACTAGGTTCAAACAAAACTGTATTTGGAATTTGTTTGGGAAGCCAGCTACTAGCTCTAGCATCTGGTGCCAAAACCTATAAAATGCAGTTTGGTAACCGTGGACATAACCAGCCATGTATAGAGCTGGACACTGGCAAATGCTATATAACCAGCCAAAACCACGGATTTGCAGTAGACGAAAAGACTTTGGGGCGTGATTGGAAAGTAATCTTCCGTAATCTAAATGATAATTCTGTTGAAGGTGTAGCCCATAGAACAAAGCCTTTCTACGCTGTTCAATTCCACCCAGAAGCCTGCCCTGGCCCAACTGATACCGCATTTCTATTTGAAAGGTTTTATAAATCACTATGAAAAAAATATCTGACATAAAACGTGCAGTAATAATTGGTTCCGGTGGGCTTAAAATAGGCCAAGCCGGTGAATTTGACTATTCTGGCTCTCAAGCCATCAAAGCTTTAAAGGAAGAGAAGATTTACACAATTCTAATAAACCCAAATATTGCTACAGTTCAGACTGATAATGACATGGCGGACCGCGTATATTTTCAGCCATTAAACGTGGAGACTGTGACTAAAATTTTAGAAAAAGAGCGCCCAGATGCCGTACTGCTAAGCTTTGGTGGACAAACTGCCCTGAACCTCGGGCTAAATCTTTATGATTTAGGCGTATTTAAACGGCTAGGAATAAGAGTACTTGGTACGCCAGTTGACGTTATAAAAACCACCGAAGACCGCGATTTGTTTAAAATTTCCCTTGCCCAGATTGGCACAAAAACTGCTAGAAGTATTGCTACAGAATCGCTTGCTGGTGCGCTAAAAGCAGCCGACAAAATTGGCTATCCAATTATGCTAAGATCTGGTTTTAGTCTTGGTGGCCTAGGGTCTGGCCGTATAGACAACAAAGCTCAGCTAAAAACTAGGGTTGGCGAAGTTTTAAAGGCCGTGCCACAAGTTTTGATTGAAGAATACCTAATGGGCTGGAAAGAAGTTGAGTACGAAGTTGTTCGTGACTACCTTGGCAACACAATAACTGTCTGTAACATGGAAAACTTCGACCCAATGGGAATCCACACTGGAGAAAGTATAGTTGTGGCTCCGTCTCAGACACTTACTAACGAGGAATATCATCGCCTGCGTGAAGTTGCCATAAAAACCATTAACCATCTTGGGATTATTGGTGAATGTAATATCCAGTATGCTCTAAACCCTAAAGACGGCGACTACCGAGTAATAGAAGTGAATGCCCGGCTATCACGATCAAGTGCGTTAGCGTCAAAAGCTACTGGCTACCCGCTGGCGTTTGTGGCGACAAAACTAATGCTAGAAAAGCCACTTCACGAGTTACGCAATGCAGTAACCGGCAAAACTTCAGCCTTTTACGAACCAGCCCTGGACTACATAGCTGTTAAAATGCCACGTTGGGATTTGGCAAAACTAAAAGCTAGCGACCATCAAATAGGCTCTGAAATGAAAAGTGTTGGCGAGGTTATGGCACTGGGACGTAGTTTCCCTGAAGCTTTGCAAAAAGCTGTACGCATGTTAAACATTGGCGCCAAGGGCTTGAGTGACCACCCCTATAGCTTCCCTGACCCTAAAAAAGAAATCTACCCAGCCACCGATAGACGACTATACGCAATTTATGACGCCATGCGTGCTGGCGTTTCTTTGAGCAAAATTCATGATTTATCAAAAATTGATATGTGGTTTTTATACCAACTCCAAAAAATTCTAAACACCGAGAATGTATTAAAAAAATCTGAACTAACTGACGGTATCCTAAAACAGGCAAAACAAAACGGATTTTCTGACTACGTTATTGGAA
>JAGONL010000013.1 GCA_017993025.1 Candidatus Saccharimonadota bacterium | reverse complement strand
ATCGTCAATTGCTAATTCTATGCTAATTATCAACGGCTAATCGATAATTTTCTAGCATCTCAAATCTAGTTTAAGCTGCTAGTACGGCTTTAATTCTTCTAATCCCTGCGCTAGAGGATTCTTCTTTTATAATTTTGAACTTTTTGCCACCTTCAAACAGCTCAAGAGTGTGGTTAACATGTGGGCCACCACAAATTTCAAAACTGAATGGCTTATCGGCTCCATCAGCAATCATTTCATACACTTTTACTGTCTCGCCATAGCGGTCGCCAAACTGCCCTAAAGCACCTTTTTCTTCTCTCGCAACTTTGGTAGGGTATTCTGCAAAGCTGACCTTCAAATCTTTAGCAATTTGCTCGTTTACAATGTCTTCAACTTGTTTGATTTGCTCTGAAGTCACTTTTTCTGGATGACTAAAGTCAAATCGCAAGCGTTCTTCTGTGATGTTACTGCCGTTTTGAATCACATGGTCACCAAGTACATCTCGTAAAGCTTGATACATCAAGTGCGTCGCAGTGTGATATTTCTTATGTTGCTCAGTAGCACCACCCAATCCACCCTTAAAAGTCCCTTTTGCTGCCGTCTGACTCCGCTCACGCTGTTCTTGCATGGACTTTTCGAAATCATTTTTTATTTCAGGACTGATATCAAGACCTCTTTTCGCCGCTTCTTCTAAACTAAGTTCATACGGAAAACCATGGGTATCATACAGAACAAAAGCGAGATAACCATTAAATCCACCGTGTACGATTTTTTCAAATTCTCTCAACCCCTTCCTCAATGTCTGACGGAAAGCTTTTTCTTCTTTAACAAGAACAGTAATGACTGATTCTTCATTTTCTAGAACTTCCGGAAAGTCGTTTTTGTATAGGCCAGCGATGATTGGGGTGATTTCTTGCACAAAATTCTGCTCAATTCCTAGGTCAAACGCTTTGACCATAGCTCTGCGGATAAGTCGGCGCATGACGTAGCCCTGCTCTTTGTTGTTCGGTACACAGCCGTCTACAGCCAAGAATGTTGCCGCTCGCAAGTGGTCGGCAATAACACGCATTGATTCTGTATTATCTTCATAGCTTTTACCACTTAGCTTTTGCAATTTTTCAATAATTGGCCACATAAGACTTATTTTGAAAACATCTGGGTCGTTTAATTTGGCGGCGGCTATTCTCTCTAGACCTGAACCATGGTCAATATTTGGTTTTTCCAGAGGTTCAAATGTTTTTGCGTCAACTTTTTTGTAAGCCATGAAAACGTTGTTGCCGATTTCCATAAATCTACCGCAGTCGCAGTTGGGGTGACAATGCTCACCAAATTCCGGATTGTGCTCTGTGCCAAAATCATAAAACATCTCGCTGTCTGGTCCGCAAGGGTCGCCGATAGGAGTGTTTTCTGGTGCACCGTTACGGCTCCACCAGTTTTTACTACCGTCGTAGTAGAATATTCTCTCGCCGTCTTTCATTCCACGCTGGTAGCCTGCCTCCTCTGAGCCTATGTCTGCCTGCCCGCTACTGAGTCCCTTGCTTTCAAATAGTTTAGCCCATACTTCGGCCGCCTCTGTGTCTTTTTCTATCCCGTATTTTGGGTCGCCAATGTAGCAAGTTACGTACAGTTTACTTGTGTCCAATCCCACTACTTCGCTCAAAAATTTCCACATCCATTCAATCTGCTGTTTTTTAAAATAATCGCCCATACTCCAGTTACCAAGCATTTCAAAAAAGGTAGTGTGACGGTTGTCGCCAATGTCATCAATATCTTGTGCGCGTAAACACGTTTGGCTATCAACAATTCTTTTGCCCTCAGGGTGCGGCTCACCCAAGAGATAAGGAATCATGGGTTGCATTCCCGAACCCGTAAAGAGCGTTGTCGGGTCATCTTTAAGAACAAGAGGCGCGCGCGAAACAACACTATGCCCTCGCGTGGCAAAAAACTCTAAATATGCCTGTCGTATTTCTTGTGCGTTCATTAGAACTATAGTAACAGAGGTAAACAAAAATCTAAAATTCTAAACAAGTAGTGGATTTTTAACTATTCTGCAACATCAAACTTAACCGAATACATACCAAGGGTTTCGGTTTTGCCGGCTATATCGTTGTTTTCCTCAAGACTTGTGCTGTAGGTAACTTGTAGCTCCAAGAATCCAGAACGGTCTTTTGCGCTAGAGTTAAATACTGAGTTAGATACTGTAAACGTGCCCTTTCCGCCCTCTCCGTCCATATTTCCACCACCCATTGGCTGAACTTTACCGTCTTCTTGAATATAGTATAGCTGGTAAGACAAAGTAGCATACTCGTCATTAGCGCTTTTTGAGCCGTCATATTCGAAAGTCAGAGTCTGTCCATTGCCAAATAAGGCTCCTTTTTCCGGGTATTCTGTCACGCTTGGATCTGAGAACAAATCGTATACACCTTCTGGATCATCAAGAGTTGTGCCGTTGTTTTTTACTACTGTTTCGTTACTCGAAGCAGGTTGATTGCTTTTTGCTGGTTCATCGTCTTTGTTTGACGTTAGCAATACTCCTACTACAGCGCCCGTTACTACTAAAGCACCAGCTATTAA
Organism: Candidatus Saccharimonadota bacterium; assembly: GCA_017993025.1. GTDB lineage: Bacteria > Patescibacteriota > Saccharimonadia > Saccharimonadales > SZUA-47 > JAGONL01. The sequence continues at coordinate 14,765 of JAGONL010000013.1, read as the reverse complement.
AATTATTGGTTTTGGCATCATAATCCTTTGTTTAAGTGTTATGTTTAGTTTATATGACTACGTTAGTTTTTTTCTAAAAAATGAAGATTTAATAGATTATTCCACCACCATAGCAGACTTCTCCGCTATAAATTACGGCTGATTGACCTGGTGTTATTGCACGGATTTGGTCTTTAAGTTTTAAAACAACATCACCGTTTTCTTTTTTCTCCATTGTGCAATCAACTAGTTTTGCTCTGTGTCTTGTACGAACCTGGAGATTCTTTAAACTTTCAACCTTCGACTTTTGGCTGTCGCTAATCCAGTGGACGCTTGTTAAATTTAGTTCGTCGCTCCAAAGCGCCTTATCGTTTAAATCTGTAGTTACAAAAACCCGGTTTTTATCCATATCTTTCCCAGTGACGTAGAAAGGTAACCCTCCACCCAGATCCAGACCATGTCTCTGGCCTATGGTATAGAAAATTGCCCCGTCGTGTTCACCAATAACTACGCCATTTTGGTCTACTACTTCACCAGGCTCTGTTTCAACATACTGGCTTAAGAACTCTTTAATCCCAACTTTACCGACAAAACAGATACCCATAGATTCTTTTTTTGTGGCTGTAACTAAATTGTTTTCTTCGGCAATTTTGCGAACTTCTGGCTTAGTTAAGTGGCCAATAGGAAACAAAGTTTTAATTAAAGCTTCTTCAGAAACTCTATATAAAAAGTAAGTTTGGTCTTTATTATCATCAACCGCTTTTAAGAGTTTACCGTCCTTTGTTTGCGCGTAATGACCCGTAGCTATAAAGTCTGCACCTTGTTCAACAGCTGTATCAAAAAACAGCTTAAATTTAATCTCTTGGTTACACATAATGTCCGGGTTTGGCGTTATCCCAGCCTTAAAACCGTCCAGCATATATCCGACCACTTTGTCGAAATACTCACGCTCAAAATCAAACATTTTAAAATCAATACCAAGTTGCACGGCGATACGCTTAGCGTCTTGATAATCTTCTTTCCAAGGGCATGGAAAACCAGGCAGGTCTTTTGACCAGTTTTTCATATAAACACCAACCACGTTATACCCAGCCTGTTTCAACAAAAGAGCCGAAACAGAACTATCCACGCCACCAGATAAACCAACAAAAACTGTCTTACTCATAAGGTGTTATTATACCAGCATTTCCTCCTTGAGCTAAAAAAGGCTATATTTAGAGATTATCTTTGAGATAGATTGGAATTTTGGTGCGGAAGATTGGTATGTGGCTGTACTTTTGCTACAGCCCAGCCAAAAACCGTAAACCAAAATATCCGATATAGCCAAAGAGAACTCTAAATATCGGCGAAGGGGTGTTCGCCTCTCTCAATGCGCTTCTTCATGACTCTCAACATATACCGCTTCCCCAACCAAAAGGTAGAAATAATAAATGGCACTGTTATCGTGGCTGGCCACCAAACAATCGTGGTGTTTCCTGATGCAATAAAGGCTACTCCACTGTCTTCAGAGCCAATTGGCGTGCCGTCTGCGTTTGTTTGTGACAAGGGGCCGTTTGCTATACCTACAACCTGCAGGAAAGCCGCAGCACCGTTGCTGTCGCTAACTTTGATAACAATGTTATATACGCCTGCGTTGTCATAAATGTGCGACAAATCAAAGTTACCTGGGAATGATTCGCTTAGCAAATCCGCTGATTTTCCGTCACCCCAGTCAACGCTTATTGCATACGGGCCCGAACCACCGCTAATAATTATTGGCCACGTCAGTGTTTCTCCAGGGTTTGCACCTCTTTTCGCAAAGTTACTAGTCACACTAACTCTAGAACCTGAACCTTGCCTACTATCTATAAAATTAACTGTTACTATAGGCGAGTCTGGACCGGGCTGATCAAGCTCATCATACACACGCGCAACAAGCTCGTTTGTGCCCGTAAATAGGTCAATGCTAAGTTCAAAAGTGCCGTTTTCACACTGAACTGAACCTGCAAAGACATTGTTTTTAAACATTTTTACTAATAGACCGGTAGGGCACAAACCTCGCACAGGAATTGGGACTTCTGTAAAAGATTGTCCGTTTGTCGGGAGTGTTATGGTAGCACCTGTTGTAGGTGGTGGAGAGCTGATAGTACCAGTTAAACCAACAGACCCAGATTGCTCTGGGTCTGAGCTCTGAGCGCTAGCAGGTTGAGCCCCTAGCACTAAGAAGAAAGCAGCGACACTGAACGAGACAACTGCTAACAGCCGTTTCATTTCTTGCCACCCCTGTGGTAAGTACTTTTTCATTTTTTTAATCTTTATATTATTTTATTGATACTCTCATATTTTATGCCTTTTATTTAAAAAGCACAAGCGTTAAAAAAGAAAATACCTCCCAAGGGCGAACCCTGGGAGGCATTCTTTAAATTTTTATTTTACTTAACGCTTCTTTTTTGTAGATTTTGTTACATATTTTCTGTAAAGATATACACCCAGTAGTACGAGTGCAAGTACTACGACTAGAACTGTTACGATAAACCAGACTGGCAAATACCAGAAGTTAGACCTGACAGTAAACACTTCTCCACCGTTTCCGTACGAAACGTTTGCTACAACTGTATAGCGTCCTGGCATACTTATCGGGCTTTTTCTTGTTTCGTCTTGTTTGTCGTTTACAATTTTTGATTCAACATCTTCAAGAGCGTCTTTATATAGTCTTGTGCTACTTGGTAGGACGTTGCTTCTCGGGTTTGAATCATTTAACTCATAGCTAAATACTTCGCTACCTAAGAAGTTACTAACAGTTACTGTACCGAAAGGCTTAATAAAGCTGTTGCCTAGGTTCTCAATTTCAATACCTAAGAAGTTTGGCTTCTTTGTAAATATAACTCCGGATTTGTCGTCTAAGTAAGCTCGAAGTGAATTTACTGCTACTTTTTGTGTTATGTCACCAGGTACTTCAATAAGTACAAGGCTTAACAAGTTAGCTGTTAAAGACACCTCGCTAGAACCTTCCGCGTTAGCGTTGCTGTTAACTGGTACGGCTTTAAACCTAACTGCACCATAATATCCACCAGGAGCTGCATCATTTGGAATGCTAACATCGAGTACGATATCTTTTGATTCGTCCGGCTCCAACCTAACACCTTCGACTGGTGTTACAAATCCACTTATAGAAGCTGAGTTCTTATCACCGTTAGTAATAATTTTTGGAGCACCAGTTTCGTTATCTGGTTCGAAATCATCTATGCTAATTTCAGCAAATATTGCACCACTTGTTATGTTCTTGATAGAAACTGTTACTTTGTCTGTTGCACCTGGGAGTACAGATAGTTCTGTTCTAGTTGGTGAAATACTTAACCCGCTTCCCCCTGTTTGTGTTGCTTCTTCTTGTGCGGAAACATATAGCCCACCATTTAATGATATTGCCAACAGAAATAAAGCTAGTAAACCAGCTGAAACCTGTTTAATTAGCTTTGTACTCTTAAAAACTCCTAACACTTGCGCGCCTCCTTTATTTTCTTCATTTAAGCATAAACGACAAAACAGATAACTGCAACTACTAAAACGTAGCGATGGCAAAATAGGTTAGGGTTGTAGCGTAAATTCCTGGTGGCTGGTCTTCTGGAACATTGGCAATATAACTGGCTGTATACCTGGTAAAGTCCGAAGAAATAGGTGAATAAGCTACTCTGTCTCCATCTACAAACCTAAACTGGTTAACTGTATCGTAATTATTATCTACAATCCCAGTACCAGGCCCGCTAGTGTTTGCCCCTACAGACGGACTAGAGTTTCCGCGTAAGTTTGAACCAAACTGCGCATTTCCGACCGCACTACCAGCCTTAGTCGCCATTTGAGCAATTACGGAGTTACCAGAAGTTAAGGTTTGGCCATACATAAATATGTTATAACCGGAAAAATCATTAGTAGCAGCTGAGAACTGTACAGTTGCCGTAGCAGTGGTGGTGTTGCTAAATTCACCAAAATTTACAAGCACCGTACCAACACTCTGACAGTTTATAGACACTGTTACTCCAACGCAAAATGTCAAATACGGTGGTACATATGCTCCCACACCAAAACCTGTGATAGCAGTAGAGAAAGCTATGCTTCCTTCATCTACGGCTGGTCCAGTACCGTCGATTGATGAGTATGAAGCAATTCGAACAAAAACTGTCTGGTTAGCAGTAGACGGGTTAATAATAGGCTCGATTGCGTAGGTGCTGACGCCTATTGTCCCCGCACTTGCTGGTCTAGTAATAACAAGTCTATTAGCTGTAGTATTAGCACCGTCAACGCTAAATCCCGTATTGGTGGTTTGGCTTAGAATTGACGCTCCCGCAGCGTCAAATCCTACAGGTGCTACACAGGTAATTTCAACTAAAGGACTATTGGTGCAATATTCGAAAGAAATTGAACCCAGTAAACTGCTTGAGGGAATAGTAAAAGTATAATTGTGGCGCACATTAGCGCCTGGAACTGAAGAGCTTATAGAAACGCTTCTGTCTGATAACTGAAGCGAATCTGCTCTTTGGTAATAAAATAAGGCAAAGGGTATTGCCATTACTGACAATACCCCTATTGTTAAGATGCGTCTATAACTTTGTTTTTTGACTATCATATCTTTAACTTTTTGCCTTATGTGTAAATGTTGTAAACAATCCTAAAACAGTTAAGTTCATGATTTATTGAAATTTAGAACGTTGCTGTTGCAATGAAGTCTGCTTGTACTTGGTAGGAACCCGTTGGAGTTGTTGCCGATGCTGTCGCAGCGAACTTCAATATTAGGGCTTCTTCGTCGACAGCAGTTGTTGATGCAGCGATGCGATCAGCAGTTCCTGTGTCGTCCCAAGCGTAGGCATTTACTGTGGTGCCTGCTACAAGACCGTTATCAGCCATGTATGTGTTGGTGTTAGCACCAGCAGAATCACCATCATATTGTGTGTCTCGAATTAAGTTGTATGTGCTTGATGCAAAAGTACATGTGTAAGCTGTAACACTTCCACAGTTTGTACCAGCAACTGCCATACCGAATTCTTCAACACCTGAGTCAATTTCGTCGCCAGTTGTTCCAACACTGTTGAAACATTGGTCGGTTAAAAGTGTACCTGTGCAAGTTGCACCAACTACTTTAAGCTTACCAGAAGTTACGTTCTGTAGGGCTTTGTAGTCAACAACTACACCGTCACTAGCGTTTGTTCGTACCATAACAACACCGTTTTCGTTGTCTGCACCAGTAGCATCAACTGAATCTACTGGAGAAACGTTAGTATTGGATGGATCTACAACGCCAAGACTAACGTCACTACCGTTAATGGCAGCACAGTTTGCACCTGTAGTTGTAGTAGCGTCATCAACATCCGTATCGCCGACACAGAAGTCAAGACGTTCCTGCACACGGGCAGTGACTGTTAGAGTCTGTGAAGTACTTTGAGCAAATACACCTTCCCATACTAGGGTTGTACCAGTATCACTATAGATACGCATACGTGTGTAGTATGAGCGGTTAGCTGTAGCGTTGTTAGTGATATCAGTTAAGTCTAATTGAATAGAAGCTTCGTTTAAGCTAGCACCAGCGTCAACCGTAGTCTTATCGATAAGAATTTCGTTGTTTGCACCACCGGTAAGTCCGTTTTGTCGGGTGGTAGCTGTAACTGTGTTAGTTGTGAAGTTTCCTAGAGTTGCGTTAATTGTAGCGTCAATAGAAGGTGTATTAACTGTTGTACACGTATCTAGAGGCGTATCACAAAACTCAATCTCAATGTGGTCGATGTTTGCTACGTCTGCCGTAGTATCGAATACCCACGTTAGTTGAGTGTTAACACTTGGCTGAGCCGTAGAACTTTGTAGTTCTCGCTCGTCTAAAGATGCAGCCGAAGCTGTACCATATAGAGCCAATGGCGCAAAACCAGCAACTGCTACTAGCAGTGCCGTGGCCCATGCGCTAACTCTTCGAAATGTCTCGCCATTGCGAAGAGAATTGGTTTGTATCATTTAATTCTCCTTTTGTTTTTGTTTTAGGTTATTTACCCCCTTATTTAAACATAACCCCTACTCTGGGGTCAAGGGGTTATCCACACTTGTCCACAGTATTAAGTTTTAGCATTACAACTAAAAAACCCACCTTTTTGGTGGGCTCTTTAGGAGTTAACTATTGCTAAGCTTTGTATTAGAACGTTGCTGTTGCAATGAAATCTGCTTGTACTCGGTAAAGTCCCGTTGGAGTTGTTGCCGATGCTGTCGCAGCGAACTTCAATATTAGGGCTTCATCGTCGACAGCAGTTGTTGATGCAGCGATGCGATCAGCAGTTCCTGTGTCGTCCCAAGCGAATGCGCTTGTTGTAGTACCAGCTACAAGGCCATTATCAGCGATATATGTGTTGGTGTCAGTACCTGCGGCTACACCGTCGTACTGAGTATCTCGAACTAGGTTGTATGTGCTTGTAGAGAAAGTACATGTGTAGGCTGTAACGCTCTCATAGTTAGTTCCTGCTACGGCCATACCGAATTCTTCAACACCAGCGTCAATTTCGTCACCAGTTGTTCCAACACTGTTGAAACATTGGTCGGTTAAAAGTGTACCAGAACAGGTAGCACCAACTACTTTAAGCTTACCAGAAGTTACGTTCTGTAGGGCTTTGTAGTCAACAACTACACCGTCACTAGCGTTTGTTCGTACCATAACAACACCGTTTTCTTCGTCAGCACCAACTGCATCAAGCGCTGCAACCGGTGAAACGTTAGTGTTGGAAGCGTCTACCACACCTAATGCTACATCGTTACCATTAATGGCAGCGCAGTTTGCACCAGGGCTTGTAGTATCAGCATCATCGACAGCTGTATCGCCGACACAGAAGTCAAGACGTTCCTGAACGCGAGCACTAACTGTCAAAGTTTGTGAAGTGCTTTGTGCAAAGACACCGTCCCAGACCATTGTAGTACCTGTATCACTATATACACGCATACGTGTGTAGTATGAGCGGTTAGCTGTAGCGTTGTTAGTAATGTCTGTAAGATCTAACTGTATGCTTGCTTCGTTTAAGCTAGAACCAGAGTCAACTGTAGTCTTATCAACGAGAATTTCGTTGTTTGTACCACCACTAAGACCGTTTTGACGAGTAGTAGCTGTAACTGTGTTAGTTGTGAAACCAGTAAGAGTTGCAGCTATGGTTGCATCTATTGTTGGCGTATTAACTGTTGTACACGTATCCAGAGGCGTATCACAAAACTCAATCTCAATGTGGTCGATGTTTGCTACGTCTGCCGTAGTATCGAATACCCATTGAAGTTGTGTATTAACGCTTGGTTGAGCAGTAGAACTTCTTAGTTCTCGCTCGTCTAGGGTTGCTGCGGACGCACTAGGTATCATTAGTAATGGTACCATTACCCCTATTGCTATCACAGCGGCTTGCGCAATAGCTGCTACTCGTCGCAGACTAATGGCTGAAGATTGCTGTTGAAACATTACATTTCTCCTTTGTTTATTTTTGAACATTTTTGTTTATTTAATATGTACACCTATTTATAACGGTAATGTTTGCTTGCGTCAAGCATAAAAATTACTAGTTTTCCACAAGTGAGCGTTTAAAATGTAGCAGTTACTATAATGTCGTGGTTCATTGTATAGTTTCCTGCTTCTGTAATACTTGTTACATTAGCAATATAGCTAACTGTATAGTTAGTTCTACCCCACGCAGGACCTGCTGGGCCAGAGCGCGCTATTACGTCCCCGCTATTAAATTGAAAGAAGTCTGCGGTGTCATAACCAGTCTCGGCAATTCCGTTAGCAAAAAAAGTTGAAGGGTCTGCAGCCGGGTCCGCGCCTACTGCCGGAGTGGCGTTGGCAACAACATTGATACCAAACTGTTCTGTGCCGGTTGTGGAAGCTGTGGGAGTGCCTAAAGCTGTAATGGTGTCAGATCCTGAAGTTAGAGTACTTCCAGATGACTGCACATAGTAATCCCCATTAATATATGAGCGCACATAGAAAATAGCTGTTCCTGAGCCTGTTGTGGACTCAAGCAGTGCTCCAAGGTTAACATTTGCCGTTTGGACTACAAGCTCCAGAAACTCTTCATCAGGCGTAACAGAACCGGGACGGGCGTTGTAGCTTGTACTGCTAGCCGACCCAATGGCCAGATCACCAAACGAAACGCGAGAGTTATAACTAGCAGAATTGGCATCAATATTACTACCTGTCGTAAAACTGGATTCTGGCACTTGATAGTTGGTAGAACTTGGTGTTTGGGCAAAGACTTTTACAGGAAAGATAGTTACTCCAAGAGCAATGAAGTAATTGAGCTTTCTGAAATGTTTATTAAATTTGCTATTCATGTTTGATTATCCTACCCTACTATTTTTGATTTACAAAAGCTGAAACGAATTAATTATACCGGGAAGCGGTCTACCAGTTGGAGTGAATGTGCTGTCTCTATAAGTTATCTTATACGTTCTAATTCCGTCAGCAGTCTTCTTCTCTATCAAGTGATTACCTGCAACCTGTCCTACCAAAACCACAAATTGACTACTGTCTGGATTGCAAGGGAATTCTACCTGCTTATATGTAACAAACTGTTGCTGTTCGCTAGTTTTGTCTACAAGTAATTCTGAGCAGTGTGGTGAAATGTCGCCAACAGCTACTAAACTGTTATTTGACTCTTCAACCGGTAGCACGCGAGATGTCTGCTCATTAGCAAGGGTAATCTGTGCGCCTCTATTAATTTCCACAATTATTTCGTGCTGTACCAAATTGCCGTTAAAACTTCTATATACAAATGTGTCTGGCTTTCTGTCAATTTCTATCTCACGCCAGGTTCTGTCTGCCTGAAACTGGAAATATGGTGTTCTGAATATATTAATAGTAGATGACTGTACTGACGCTAGCGATTCCGAACTAACTTGGTTCTGGCGTTGTCTCATTTGCGTAAGAAGCCAGTCTACACCTATCCCAACACCGAAAAGCAAAAACAAAATTACCACTGTCTGACCAGCCTTCTTTACCTTTCTAGCCCTTTTTGCTCTGTGGTATGTGTTTACGTGATGGCTGTACGGTGCCATTTGTTTTTCCTCTTCTTCAAAAATAGTATGACACGATTGACGGTATGAGTGCAAACCGTTTGTGGTTTTTATGAGTGACATACGCTTTAATATCCGATACAATACTAAATTAAAGGATAAGCATAAGTATTTATTTATATGGAAGAGAATAAAGATAGTAACGATTCACTAGAGACTCTGGAAGAACAAGCAACCGCGGTTACAGCTGTTCCTGATGCACAGGATGCTTCAGGTGACGGCTCTAAGAAGCCAGACCTTAAGAAGAAAAAGAGCTCAATAGTTACAAAAATCACGAACAGAGTTAACGTATACCTTCTTGGATTTATACTACTTATAATTGTTAGCTTGATAATTGTATTTGTTGTTGTACAGAGCAGTAACAAACAAGCTGCTGAAGAAAAAACAATATCCACACAAGAGCTTACTCAAGAAGCTATAGACAGTCTGTCTGGAAACGAAGCAACCGTTGGCGACCCAAAACAGCTTCTAAACATTGAGTCTAACGCCGTTTTTGCAGGAAAAGTTCTCATTCGTGATGGACTTGATGTTGCTGGACCAATAAAAGTAGGAGGAGATTTAAGCCTTCCTGGTATTACTGTGTCTGGTAAAAGCGCTTTTGATGAAGTTCAACTTAACAGTCTTTCTATAGCCGGCGACACAAGCGTACAAGGTACTCTAGTTGTTCAAAGAGGACTAACAGTAAATGGCCAAGCGTCATTCTCTGGCTCTATTTCTGCTCCGTCAATTATCACCGATGCCCTTTCACTAACGGGCGACATTCAATTCAATAGACATATCGACGCAGGTGGTGGCACACCAGGACTTAGTGGTGGTGGTGCAATTGGCTCGGGTGGAACAGTAACAATCAGCGGAACCGACACTGCTGGAACAGTAACCATCAACTTTGGTTCAGGGGCCGGCCCTGGAGTACTTGCTACAATTAGCTTTTCAAGTAACTTTAATGGCAATCCACACGTTGTAATTAGCCCAGTTGGCGCACCAGCACCAAATGCATATATAACAAACAGAACTACCTCCGGGTTTTCTATTAATACCTCGTCAGGTATGTCAGGTTCTGTATCTTTTGACTACATAGTCATAGACTAAACATTAGTAGCTAGGGGAGAGCAACCGGAACAGGCGATTTATTCGACTGTCCCGCGCGGTACGAGAGGGGATATTCCCCTCTCAAAGCTTACACATCCAAAAATACAGTTACGCGGTCTTCCTTTACGTACATAATTCCGCGCGAAATCTTAATCTTTTCCTCGCCGTTTTTTGCTTCAATCACTAATTCACAAGGGTCCAACAAAGTTAAGAATCTGTGGTGACCCTTTAAAATATCGAATGGCCCCGTGTCATTAACGGCACTAATACTTACTGCGTCGTCGTTAAAGTACACCTGATAAGGCGAATACACCTTTATCTGCATCATTGTTGGGTCACTTGGTTTTGGTGCGACTTCCATTTCGTCTTCAGGTTTTGAGGAATCTTTGGTGGTATCCATATTTCTCCTAGACTATAATTTCTTCAATACTCGCCAACGTTTGTTCTCTTGTATAGAATTCACCCTCGACACCGTTGTGTTTCGTCATAACGTTCATGTTCTGAGTAAAGTTATTGATAAGTTTTTTAGCCTTAGCATAGTCTGCACGGTCGGTAGCAGAAAGTTCGTTTTCTCCAATAATCGCAATGATTCCGCGCAACGACTCATACTTCTGCAAAAGTGCCATAACTTGCACACTAAGAAGGTAGTGTCTTTCGCCGACGATGTCTGAAGTCAGAAGACTAGAAGAAGTCTGGTTTAAATCAACAGCTGGGCGAATACCTTGTTCTGCAACTTTTCTTGAAAGCACAATAATTGAGTCCAACTCGTGCTGAATCATTTGTACAGCTGGGTCGGAAAGGTCGTCCGCGGGTACGTAGATAGTCTGCACACTTGTAATGGAACCCTTTTCGTTCGAGCTCAATCTGTCTTGCAGAGTCTTAACATCAGAGAAGATTGTTGGCTCGTAACCACCTTCGTTTGGCACCTGGTCAAGAATTGTAGAAAGTTCGTTGCTCGCCTGAATAAAACGGTACATATTGTCTGCAAAGAACAAGATATCTTTGCCTTGTTCGTCACGGAAATATTCTGCACCAGCTACAGAGCTAATGCCAATAAGCGCACGCTGAACAGGGTTTTCGTTCATCTGCCCGAAGAACATACAGGTGTTTTTTAGTAGGTCGTTTTCTCGCAGAGTATCCCACAGTTCGTGACCTTCACGGATGCGCTCTCCAATTCCTGCAAAGAATGAAAGACCGGCACCACTCCGGGCAATATTGTTAATAAGCTCCATAGTTAAAACTGTCTTACCTACACCTGCACCACCGATAATTCCAATCTTACGTCCCTTAACGAAAGGCGTGAAGAAATCGATAACCTTAACTCCTGTTTCTAGAATTTCTGGCTTAGCAATAGTAAATTCAGTACTTCTACCCGGCAATTTTAGAATATCTTTGCGGAGCACTCCTTCGCCTTCAATTTTTGGTAAACCGTCAAGCGGGTCGCCAAGCGCATCCAAAATACGTCCAATGGTTGGGTCGCCAATCGGTATCTCAATACCAAGGCCACTCGTCTGTACGGACATTCCCTTTTCTATTCTTCTGTCTGAGCGTACATTGAGACAAAAAGCGATTCCACCTGGCTCTAGGTGGTCTACAAGCAGTCTGGTGTCGTTTCCGTTCTCAACTACTACAAGTTCCCCAATGCGCGGAGCCTCTTCATCAAACTGAGCTCTGACTACCAAGTCCTTAATCGATATTACGTAACCTACACTCATGCGGCCACCTTGGACTTTCTCATACCGTTAATAATTTCTTTCAAACGCTGATCTTTGATTGCGCGCTTTGAGCGGTTATATTCCAGCTTATACTCTCCCTCGGATTCTTCTGCACGTTCATGGGAGGCTGTCATAGCCCTAAATCTACTGGCGTACTGCGCAAGCTTTGAGTCAAGAATCAATTGACTCATAGCAATCTGAAGCATAGATCTCTCTAGGTGGTCTATTACTTTGTACATACTTGGTTCAAAGATTGTGTTTTCACCGGTAATAATCTCTTTTTTCTCGTTATCCTCTGTTTGTCTTCCCTGCTCCTGAACAGCAGCAGACAGCTCAATCCTCTTTACGTCTTGGACCATAAGCGAAATATATTCTTGATAAAACACGGTAGTTTTATTGTACTTTTGCACGTAACGGATAATGGGTTCTACATTGATATTTTTGTCTTTTGTTGGCATCTTGAAATATTTTATAAATCCAACACCTCTTTGAGCTAACTGCATAGCACCGTGGTGCCCAATCACCAAAATATCTTGTTTATTCTTGTCATAGCTATCAATCATAACTTTAATAAGCTTTTGGTCAATATCACCACTAAATCCACCTTCTGCGGTAATAATGATGAATAAATCTTTGTTTAAAACTTCGTCTCCGGATTGACTTCTACCGAACCGGAAAAGGTTATCTACTCTAATCTGGGAATAAATTTCCCAAAGGTCGTTAAAAAACTCAGTAGCTTGCAAAACCTGGTTCTTAATCTGAGCAATACGCATACTTGCAATACCCTCAAAAACGCTTGTTAGCTCCACAAGTGTTGCAATGGATTTAACATCTCTTTCAATATCATTTGGACGTCTCATTATGCGTGCTCCGGTTGTTCTTCTTTTTTGTGTTCTTCGGGTTCAGTCTCATGTTTTTCAGCCTCTGGCACTGCAGGTTTTTCTTCCTTTTGCTCTTCTGGTTTTTCTCCTGTCTTTTCCTCAGGTTTAGCCTGCTTGTCACTCTCCCCTGCTTTAGCATCTTTAGGTTCTTCCATCTTTTCAGGTGTTGCTGGAGAAGCTTCTGGAGCGCCTTCAGCCTCTTCTTTTTTATCGGTCTTTGCTGGAGCACCAGCAAGTACAACTAGAGATTTAGCCTTCAAAGCCGACAATGCTTTAGCATATTCTTCGTCTTTGTCGTCTTTCATACTAAGAGCTATTTCAGCAACGTTCAGTTTTAGCTGCCCCATATCAAGTTGTTCTCCGTCTTCTATGTTTAAGACGATATCAAGCATTAGCTGTTGTGCGGTCAAAGAAAAAACCTCGGTAGGGCTTTGGGTTAGTAGTTCAAAAACTCTTTTACCGGTGTCTAGAGCTTTTCTAGCCTCTAAAGCAAGTTCGGAACCGAAGTGAGAAAACTCTTCTGATTGTCTATATTCTGCAAGCATTTTTAAAGTCTGTGAAGCTAATTTTTGCTGTCGTCTACTGTGCCCAACACCACCAACACGCGTAACACTAAGACCCATGTTAACTGCCGGACGTATACCACTACGGAAGATATCCATGTCAAGAATCCATTGTCCGTCTGTAATAGACATAATGTTGGTAGGCAGATAAGCCGTAATGTCACCACCAGCAGCGTTTACTAGTGGAATACTGGTCAGGTGCGCACCATTGCTATTAAGCCTTCCTGCACGTTCTAGTAGGCTGGAGTGGGCATAAAACATATCACCAGGATAACTATCGCGACCAGGACTAACCCCAGACAGCAAAGCTACTTCCCTGTAGGCATGAGCGTGCGACGTTAAGTCGTCATAAATAATAATCGTATCTTGAGCTTTTTCCTGCCAGAAATACTCGGCCATGGCGCATGCAACGTAAGGGGCAATATAGCTCATTACAAGCGATTCAAACATGGTACTAACAATAACTATTGCCTTGTCCAAAGAGCCGGTTTCTTGTAGTCGCGACAATAACGTATCAACATCACTACGGCGTTTAGCAATCAAACAATATACAACAATCTGGTCCGTGTTTTTCTGATTAATTGTAAGTTGCGTGACAAGCGTACTTTTACCCGACTTACTGTCACCTAGTAGCGCCATACGCTGTCCACGCACTACAGGAAAAAGTGAATCCAGCGCAGATACACCACTTTCTAGCTGTGTATCAAGTAATTTTCTCTGAAAAATTGGCGGTGCAATATTAAAAACCGGCCAAACGGAATCAGCTGCTATAGGTCCTTTGCCGTCTAATGGTTCACCAGTAACTGTTATAACTCTACCAATAAAATCCTTGCCGACTTTTGTGACTAGCTTTTCGTGCTGCACAACGGCAATCATCCCGATTCTAAGCTCTGTCTCTCCAAGGTGAAGAATAAGCACATATTCTTCGGCAATTTGGTGCACAAACCCCTTAGAACCGTCTTCAAACATTACAAGTGCGTGTATTCTACATGGCTGAAGCCCCTTAACTTTAATCAGGAACTTCTCTACACCAATCACTTCACCAACTGGTTTGCCGGCGTCTACAAGCTTGTCAAAGTGCTGATTGCCTGTGGTGGTGCTCACGCTTGTGCCTCCTGCTCAGGAGGAGACATAACAGCTATCGGGGTTGGGACAGCAATAGCGCTAGGTTGTTCCTCTATAGCAACAGGTGAAGGAACGGGTTGATTATTTTCAGAAAAAGTAGGGTCGGTAATTGCCATATGTAGCTTTTCAACAAAAAAGTCGCGCTTTTCAGCAAAAAACTCTCTCAGTGAAAAGTCAAACATCTTGTTTGTTGTTCTAACAACGCAACCTGCACCGATGTTTGGCTGTAAACCAACAGTAACAAGAGCGTACTGATGCACATTCCGTCGAAGCCAAGAAACAACTTTCTGTACATAGGCGCCCGGCGGGTCAACACTAAAGCTTATGTGCAGTATAGGGGCAGATTTGTGTAATTGCTC
>JAGONL010000061.1 GCA_017993025.1 Candidatus Saccharimonadota bacterium | reverse complement strand
GTCGAAAGGGGAGTAATATAAAGTCCATACTTTTAGACCAAACAATTCTATCTGGTATTGGAAATATTTATGCAGACGAAAGCCTTTGGGGAGCTATGATTCACCCATCCTCTCTAGTTGTAGATATACCAAAAACAAAATTAAAAAAACTTCATAGCGAAATAATTTATGTATTGAATTTATCAATAGATAAGGGTGGAAGTACTAGCCGGAATTATGTAAATGCAGAAGGAAAAAAGGGAAGTTATCTTGAGTTTGCTAAAGTGTTTAGACGTGAAAATTTACCTTGTCCTAGGTGTGGCACAATAATTGAAAAAATTCGGGTAGCTGGTCGTGGAACTCATTTTTGTCCAAAATGCCAAACTTTAAATAAAACTCGAAATTCGAAGCACTAAATTCTAAAAAATCATAAATATAAAATCTTTAAGTGGCTCAACTATATTCCATATTTCATTTTTCATATTTCAAATCAAGAGTTAAATTGATAATCGCAAATTCTAGGTTAATGGGGTCATCGCTAATAGCCAATGGTCTATACTATACGCATGGTACGGACTTTTACTGGGAAGAATAGCTATGCTCTATCTGCGGAGCTTAAAGCCCTGAACAGTACTTATTTGGCAGAGGCAGGAGATTTTGCTGTTGAGAGAATTGATGCGTCGGACTCTGAGACAAATGACATATTGCAAGCTGTTCAAAGTCTACCTTTTTTATCACCTAAAAAATTAGTAATAATTACAAATATTCAGAACAACAACGGGTTATGTGATAGGGTTAGCGAGCTTGTAGACCGCGTGGCCGAAGGAGTTGAAGTTATAGTTGTTGACCCAAGCCCAGACAAGCGAAAAACTTATTTTAAACAATTGCAGAAATTAACTAAAGTACAGAATTTTGTAGAGCAACAACCACACGATTTAAGTGTTTGGGTTAAAGATTTAGCAAAAAAACTTGGTGCTGAAATTTCTGGTGCTGACGCTAGCTATCTTGTTGAGCGTGTTGGCGCAAACCAGCAAATGTTGTCTGTTGAAATTGAAAAATTAAGCCTGTACTCTAGTAAAATTGATAAAAAATCGATAGAACTACTAACTGACCAGTCTATGCAGAGTAATATATTTTCGCTACTTGACAGCGCATTTTCAGGTGATAGCAAGAGGGCTGTAAAGCTATACAGGGAACAGCGAGCGGCTAGGATTGACCCGCATTATATTCTAGCGATGCTAGTGTGGCAATTACATGCAATTGCACTGGCAGTGCACGCTAATCCACAAACTGAAAGTACACTTATATCTGCAGGACAATCACCATTTACAGCCAAAAAATCAATTGCAATAGCTAAGAGAATTACAAAGCAGAAGTTTAAAAAAATGGTAGTGGAATTAAGTGAGTTAGATGCACAAATAAAGACAAATTCTGATGCTGATTCCGGGATTGAACTGTATCTTTTGAATATCTAGTCGCTCTCACGTACTATAGTTGACTTATAAGCATAATCATGATACAATTATATCTGTAAATACAAAATAAAAAATCTTACAAAAAGAAACTAACTAATGCCAGAAATTTCCCCAATACCAATCGCCGAACTTGCCCCAATGCCACCATCAGATATGAGCGGTGTATTGCCACAACAAATTGCTACTGGTGAAGTACCACTATTTACGACCTTTGAAGACAGTCTAGCTAGCCAGATTTTAGGTATCCAGGAGGAGTCAAATGGAGAAAGTAAAAAAACTGACAATAATGAAGCCGCGGGTATAGGCTTTATAGCGATTAGCGAAACAATTAGTTTGGAAAGCGGAAGTATACCTGCTATAGAGCAGGAACATTCACTCAAACTACTAGGAGAGATTTATGAAGGCTTAAGATCCGCCGAACAGCGGGAGGCTCTACCAGACGACGCCATATCCGTTAGGCTGAAACCAGATAGTGTCGAATATCATCATCTTTTAGAATCCGGAATTTCTCCAGAGCGGCTTGAACGGGGTAATTTTGTGCGTAAAGAATTACTTGATGCTGGCTTCAGTTTTATCAATACCCTAGGTAATGGAGAAAAGGGTATTATTAGTGGACCTTTCATAGACCCGGAAACAGGAAATGAGCACGATTTTACGGGCAGTGTACTTTTAACTCAATCCGAGCTGGAAATGGTTTACAGATATCAACAAACACAGCCAGAACGCTTTAGTATTCAAAATGAAGATATCGACGAAGTTCGCAAAGATATGTTGAGTTTTGTCATGGAGGCTTCCTCGCGCGAGCCATACAGCAACAGCAGAGCCTTAGCAGTAGACGTCTTCCATGATTTAGATTACGGCGGTTTGCGAGTGGGCAACCAAGAAGATTGGAAAATAGTGGAAGCTTATTTGGATAGACAGGTTAAAAAATTTAAAAAGACACAAAATAATACTAATAGGGTAAGTCCTATTTGGGCTGTCCAAGAAGAATTTATACATTCTCAATGTGCCGATCTTTTCACAGAAGGTGATGACGGTGGAGCTTTTCTAGCTAAACAAGTTAGAGGCTATCGCACTAATTCTTTGTCGATTCGTGAACAGAAATTGAATGGTCAGCCATCACCGTTCCTCGAGAGCGGTTTTTACTTTGGCAGCAATCCAGATATAAACATATTCACTGGTGACGAGGCAGATATTCGTTCGAGAGATCAGTTACGAATGAATGTGGGAACTATCCATTTGGCAGGTGCTCATCCAAGGTTCCCGGGATTTAGTGAGATGGGCGGTGATTCTGCAGACCAGCAATATATCCCAACAGGTTTTTATGTTTCAAATATATTCCCTCGTGATGATAATGACAGAACAAGGGTTCAAGCCAGTGAAACCGCATACTTAAGAAGTGTTGTGAGTGCAGATTCAATCGTTGAGGCTCAAAAACGCCTGATTGCCGTCGCTAGAGCAGATACAGGTCAGAACAAAAAACGGTTTTTTAGACGAAGACTTGAAAATTAATTTTAAACTTGGCCAATTCAGCAAAATTTCCATATACTGTTCTTGACTATTAAGCATAATCATGATACAATTGTATCTGTAATTAACTAAAATAAAAAGCTAAAAATTAAAATGGATACAATTCAGGCTCCAGCCCCCGCACCGGCAGAACTTGCCCCACCAACATCACCGGTAGACATTTCATTTGAATTTGGTGATTTTAAGCCCGAGGTTGAAATTGAACCTGAGGTTACTGATGAACGCGCGAAAATACTCGGTAGTCCAGAAGTGGCTGAGGAAGTTGAAGTTAGTTACGTTGAAGAAGTAACTGCTCCTGACCCCGAAACAGAGGTGAGCAATCTTTCTTTCGGCCATCTTCTTCTATCAGAAAATAAAAGCTACTTAAATATTGGAAATTATGGACTTGTAACAAGTATAGCCCCAGAGTATTTCACGCTTCCTGAAGGTTTGAAAGGTAGTTATGTAACATTACCAGTTGATACTTTCGATCAGCTTCCGCTTGGTGACTACACAATTGGGGCAAGTGACGGTCGTTTAATAGAAGAAAGCACTGTTAGAGTTCACGAAACCGATAACGGCAGGGTTTTTGAGCGTGTTGATATGAATACGAAATTAAATTTGGACACGCCTGGTTTTGTACAAGCAAGTGATTCATTGAGAGGGAAGCGAAAACCTATGGTTGCGATGGAGCGGGGAGTTGAAGCTATGGCAAACCCCAATACCAGTATCACAACAAAAGATCGTTGGTATTTATCAGTTTTAAAAAAGCTTGGAGCGGTTACTAAAATTAACGAATATGCTGGTTCTTCAAGTGAAGTAATTGTAGGGTTGCCGACACCAAATACCTTATCCAAAAAGCTTAATGAAATGGGTTTGAAGCATAAGTTTATATCTAAAGTTACCGCTAAAGGATTTACGCCTGTCAAAGATTATGTTAGGGCTTTCTCTGAAAGCTCGTATCCAATAGGAATATCAAATCTAGAAGAATACAAACACGACATCCAAGATGATCATTTGTCTGGTATATTATGCGCCGGTGGTCAACGTGTACTTGAAGCACTGCAGCCTTTTGCACTTTCTGCGATTGAATCCGGGGATGAACAAAAGATAATTGATACTGGTGAGACTATTGATAAAATAACATTTGCTATAAGAACAATATTTATCAATAGTTCTAACAACTGGTTTGGTGAGAGAATAGATGGTGAATTAGAAAATTTAATTACAGGATTGGCAAATTCTCTGGGAATTGAATATAGTGCCGGTTCGTTTAGTGCCGGTATTTTAGACGGAATTCTAAGTACTGGTAGGGAGCAAGGCTGGAGCGAGGCAACATTGCAGAATGGTCAAAAAAGGATTACTGAATTAAAACAGCCAGTCTTGGCAAACGCCTAAACTGGCTGTTAATTTCTTAAAATTCTAGCTATTTTTTCTTTGCAGGAGCTTTTTCCCAGAAGTAGATCTTTGACAGCAGAATCAGTCTTTTTTAGAATAGTAATCTCTTAACATTCTACTTAGTGCCTGTCTCCCTGGATTTGTCTTTAAATACTTTTCACGACGAATTGCGTCTGATGATTCAGGATATGCTTCATAAAAAACTAGCGTCCAGGGTCTGTAGGCTTTGGTTGACTGATTCTGCCCCGAATTGTGTTCTTCTATGCGTCTTTTCAAATCTT
>JAGONL010000060.1 GCA_017993025.1 Candidatus Saccharimonadota bacterium | reverse complement strand
GCTTTGTACTATCAAATTGTTTTAGCGTATATGTAGTTCCGTCTAAATTTACTTTCAGTACCTTTTGAACCATAGATAATTTTGCAACATGCTCGCCATCTTCTTGTGCGTTTTGTGTAGAAGTCGTTTCTTCGGAAATTGTCTGCTCAAGTTTCTGATGCTGTAGAGCTTGTAGGTGTTTTCGTTCTTCCTCTATTTCTCTAGCAAGTACGGCGATAATTTCATCTGCTTCAGCGATTAGCTTCTTTTGTCGGGCATTCAAATCTGGTTCTTCTTTATCTGTGATAATACATAATCGCTTGACTTCAGCCGTGTGTGCTTGACCTGTATCGCCTGTTCTGTCGTCCTGAAGGTCAGCTATAGCCACCTGATTAGACTCAACTTGTTTGTATCGTTGCCATGCTGGTTTTGGCTCTACCAGTTGCAATTCTTTATTGTTGGCGTAAATCTCAGAGAGTTCCTGTGCTAAATGTATGTAGTTTCTGTTAATTTTATCCAAATCATTGCTCAGGAGTGGGTATAAATCGGCAATATACCAAAGTATCTTCCAAACACGTTCGTTCAGGTACAACGCTATTGCGTAATCATTAGCTTCAGCAGATTGGTTTGTTGTTCCCATAAGTTGATAATATTATAAGTTATTTGCAACGAAGGTAGTAGCTGTACCTATCAGATAAAGCCACCTGTTTATAATGAAATGAGAGCTGATACAAAAAGGAGTTATTATGCCAATTAAAAATGCGGTTGGAAGGCCATCAAAGCTGAATTTCAAAATCGTCAATAAATTATACGATTCGATTTCACACAATTACAGTATCGGTGATAGCTGTAAATTTGCGAAGATTAGTCGCAGTTCCTACTACTATTATTTGAATACCAATTCTGTGTTTGCAAATGAGATGGAACTTGCTCGAAAAAACCAAAGTAAAGTAAGTTTTAATTTTCGTACATACCAATAGCTTAACTAGTAGCCTCGTACATGATTTTATTAAAAGTCGTGTCCAATAAATGGCGTTGAGCGTCAAAAAGCTGGAAAAAAATAATGTATAAAGATAGGCAGTCACAGACAACCCATTTGGATGAACGGGCTTTTAATACCCTCTGTCCGTGTTCCAGGGGTCATAGGTGAGGTTTTAGAGCAAAAGTTGGGTAAAGTTATATGCCGAGGAGAACAAACAGATAAAAATATACTGTTTCATCCTGTGGAATAGTATACTGTTGTCAAGGAGCAAATAAAAAGTAGTGAACGAACAATTTGACCAATTAGTAGATTATATTAGGCAACACCTCAATCAAGGTGTCGCAGAAGACCATATTCGCCAAACCTTATCACAACATAACTGGAACGCAGATTTAGTAGATAGGGCTTTTTTGTCCGTAAAGGCTCCGCAAACCCCTTATCCGCCAGCTCTATCTTATTCAGAGTCAAACGCAACCAATCAGCCAAGCAACGCAAATGCTAATAATTGGGAGCAGTCCAATATTACTCAAGCACAAGCTCCAAGTGCTTATGAACATGCGAGCCAAGTCAGTCCAGAACCGAACGCTCCTAAAAAGTATAAAGTTTTTCGTGCGATAGGCGACACTTTCCAAGCAATAAAAAATAATGCAGGTGCCTTCTTCCTATCTGTTATTTTGAGCTATATAGTTGCTGCCGTTTTTCTGTTTATAATATCGTTTATTGTCGGCAAGGTATTGTATGGTGAGTTCGGCTTATTATTTGCCTCTACGTCAAAATTACTAACCGTACTGTTAGGTAGCCTGGTTCTTTATACTGCTTGGTACGCTTTGGCAGGAGCATTTATCTTAGCTACCACCTCTTTAGCTCTTTATGACGGTAGCGAGAACCGCAAAAGTTCGTTATCCACCATATTATCAAATAGCTTCTCAAGATTAGGTAGAGTTGTTTTAGCTGATATATTATTCTGCCTCGTAGCATTTTGGCCTATCGTACTAATAATATTCTTACCCATTATCTTCTTAACAAGTGGGGTCGGCGGGAGCAATTCTTCTCTAATTCTATTGCCAATCCTAATGCTTGTAGCAGTTATCTGGATTTATATAGCATTAGTACGATTTGCACTAGCTCCTTACGTAGCCCTATTTGAGCCTAATATACCGATTACTAAAACATTGGGTCGCAGTAAACACCTACTTGTAAAAGGCGGGCAGTGGTTCTTAGTTAAAGGATTTTTGTTTCTTCTCCTAATCTTAATTTTATTAGCTGTTGTTACTGGTCAAAACCTACCAGAGCTAATGGATTCCAACAATCTAGTTATCAACATATTTTTGATAATTGTTTCCGTAGTTGTGAACGGTTCTTTAGTTATGCTGTATCACAACCGTAAAATTATAAGAGGGTAGTTCTATCAATTCGCTACACGTTATAGATATTGTTGCCCGTGCTGGCGGTGGCGGGTCTGGCGGTGGCGGGGGCGGTGCTGGAATTATCATACTGCCTCTTATTGTTTTTGGGGTTATTGCCTCGTGGTGGATTCGCCGTAAAAGAATAAGAAAAGCAGAAGCTCGGCAGAAGCAAGCCCAAGCAAGCGACCCGACTTGGTCCGATGAAGTAATTGAACGTAGAGCTACAGATGTTTTTCATACTTTTCAAAAAGATTGGAGTGATTTCAATACAGAAAATATGAAATCCTATTTAACACCCCGTTACCATAATCACATATCACTAATGCTCGTGGCTCTCCATCAAATGGGCAGGCGAAATGAGATGAAAAGCGTCAGTCTAAGTAAGGTTACTCTTTTTGGTGTTGATGATAGCGAGCACGATGAACATGACAGATTTAATGTAGAGATTAAGGCTTCGGCAATAGATAATCTTGTAGATTTAAGAACGGGTAAAGTATTGCATGTGGACTCATCCTTTTTTGAGGAGCTTTGGCACTTTGAAAGAGAAGGCAAAGAATGGGATTTAGATTCAATTACCCAAATAAATAGAGATGATTTGATAGTCAAATACGACCCTAAAGTTGACAAAAAGTACCTAATTTTTGCTGAACAAAATGGCTTTTTCTACAATGCTGACTTCGGCTGGTTACTTATGCCCCTTCACGGCGTTTTATTTAGCGAAGCCAGTTACGGAAGGTCGGATATTAACCATCACGTCATTGGTCTTTACCACAATGTTGTAGTGAAGTTTTTTGAATACATTCCTCTTATCCAAGAGAAAGCTAAATTAAAAGACCATTTCAGGCACTTTTATAAAAAACGTAACTCACTGGCCAAATATACGATTGCCCACGCAACGCTTCCAAAAGAATACAGCAACATTTTAGTAGAAAGGCGTAGCTTTCCCTCGTTCTTTAGTTTTTCACCTAGTGGAATGGTAAAAGTATCGTTGGAGTGGCCTCAATTTAATAAATTGTTTAATGTATTCGCCACAGATATTGATAAAGTAACCAGTTTAGAACTACTCCACCCTGCGTTTATGGAAAAATTGGCACACACACCTTATCGTATTAACCTTGAAATTATTGGAAACGACCTTTATTTATATACAACCGACAAAAAAGCAGATTATCAACAAATGCTGAAAATACTAAAGGAAGCATTTGAAGAAATGAAAATGTAGCCAGCTTCTGGTTTTCTTTAGACTGCCGATAGTCCCAGTTCTGGCAGCCCGTTGCCTAAATATTCTTTAGCAATGCGTAATTCCTTTGATATTTGTATAATAGCTTGGTAGCACTCTGTACGTAACACGTCAGGTAGGTGGTACCAAGAATATCGATTTTCGTTACCTTATACTTGCCTTTCTTGACTAACCGAACCATCCAAGTTAGAGTTACTGAACGTTTTAATATTCACTATGAAGCAAAATTACTTTAAAGCTGTTGTTACTAGACTCAAAGAGGGACTTTCTCATCCGATATTTTTGTTCCTGACTATTTGGGTGCTATTTTTCCTTTTAATTTATACGCTAGAGGGCGCGCCACATAATGCACCTAGATTTCAGGGAACCTTTTTCTTGAGTCAGATAATTGCAACATTTATCACTACTATAATCGTTGTATCTACACCAAAGCTACGTAGTCGAAGTATTCCCTGGATAGTATCAACCACAGTGACCTGCATAATTATGCTTCACAGTTTCACGGCCTTTCATTATGGCCCTCGACTATATGGTGAGTCCGACGGACCCTTATCAGTCAGGTATTCATGTTTGTACAGTAACCTCTACGAGGCAATTAACGATATGGCGGGAACTGAGTATATCGAAAAGAGCTTATGCTGGCTAAGGGAGATGCCGCTTGCCGCGAGCAATACTACTCCATATTTACTTATACCCTACGAAAACAATGGTTCTATGATATTTTCGATCTATGAATCCATTCTAATCACAGACTTTTTGCTAGTCACCGCTCTGAGCAAAACCTACAAAAAAGCAAAACCATTTAAAAAATAATCATAGACTTATTGCCGATCCAATTCGACCGAAACATTCAAATACAATGTAACGGGTTCAAAAATGAAAACCGGGACAAATACACTAATCTCTAGTTGGGGACCATTTGATAGCAACGAGATTATTATTCAAAAAAACGAGGAAACGAATACAGAAACAACAGACCAGTTCCAGTCTTGTCAAAACCTCAAAGATAACATCAGACTCAGCGAAGTACCACACTATTGCGCCACCATAACCATAGTGGCTTAATACCAAATATGGACTGCTAAAGAGCATTAGAAACTAACAAAATTTAGAACGGACAGACGTTTCGCTCGTCGTATTCTTGTAAGTGCAAACATAACAAGGAGTAACGACATGAGAGCTAC
>JAGONL010000012.1:7425-18343 GCA_017993025.1 Candidatus Saccharimonadota bacterium | reverse complement strand
CGGACGTGGTCTTTATTGATACCGTTAACTAGATTTGTGAACCCAAGACGGCTAAGATAGTTCATGGATGCGTTAGAGCGAGCACCGCTTAAACAATAAAGAATTAGTTCTGTGTCTTTTGGCACATCATTTAAAATGGATGCTCCAGCCATCAAATCATCGGGGGGCAGGTTAATTGCCCCATCAACATGGTCGCGAGCAAATTCGTATGGCTCTCTTACGTCTAGAAATATTCTTTTCATAAATCCCCTTTTAATATATTTAACTATTTATCTATTGTATTATTAATGTAAATTATTTACAATAGCAATATGACAACCCGACAGACGAAATATTCCAAAGCAGTGACAGATTTTCTTGAAAAGCATGACCATGCTACAAATTCACAAATTCTTGAATATTTGCATGAAATTTATCCAGAACTAAGCGCTACTACTGTACACCGTGTTACCGCCAGACTATGTGAACAAAACAGATTGGCAATAGCACCACCCTCTAGCGACGGGTCTATGCGCTATGACTATAAAACAAAGCCCCACGACCATTTTATATGCAATAGCTGTGGGGGCATACGAGATATCGATGTAGCGGAGTCACTAATTCCACTAGTAAGCAAAGCTTTGGGTGGTTGCAAAATATCTGGCAACTTACTAATTCATGGGTCTTGCGAAACATGTATTTTGAATTCAAATAAATGAAAGGTTAATAAATGAAAAAAGCTTTAGTTTTTACGGCGTTAGTTTTAGCACTAATTGGGGGTTTTATGTTAATTAGCTCTCCTTCAGAACAAACTCAGCAAACCGCAGGTGTAAGTACCGAAATGTCAGAGTTTAGCACAATAGAAAAAGACTTGAAAAATGGCGCAGTTTTACTAGACGTACGAACGGTAGAAGAGTTTAACGAAAGTCACATCCAACAAGCGGTGCTTTTCCCTTTGCAAACTATCGAAGCAGGTCAATTTCCAGAAGTTGAAAAAACGAATAAAATTTATGTTTATTGCCGTAGCGGAAACCGATCTGCGCAAGCTGAAAAACTACTAAAAAACCAAGGCTATAGCAATATCGTTGATTTGGGCGCTATGAGTGATGTAATTGCCCTAGGTGCAACTACCGAGTAAAAAACACTGCTACTTTTTAACTTTATCTATACAAAAGCGTATAATTTAAGTTAAGGAGAATAATTAATGGACAAGAATGCTGTGAAAAAGGGCGATATTACTTCTAAAAAAGTAGTCGCCCGAGTTATTGATGGATATAAAATTTATGGTAAAGGTGACATTGAAGTCCGAGCGCTAAACGGTGTTTCGATAGATTTTAAGCAAGGTGTTTTTACAGCAATTATGGGACCAAGTGGTTCCGGTAAATCTACACTTCTACACTGCTCTGCAGGCCTAGACAAACTGTCGGAAGGTGTCGCACGAATAGGAAAAACAGACATCGGCAAGGCTAACGACCGAGCGTTAACGATGCTTAGACGAAGAAGTGTTGGATTTATATTCCAGTCTTTTAATTTAGTTCCTACTCTTACTGCTAAAGAAAACATATTACTTCCATTGTCTATTGCTGGCAAAAAAGTCGATAAAAAATGGTTTGATGATTTAGTTAAAGTGCTAGGACTTGAGTCTAGGCTTAATCATTTGCCAAGTGAAATGTCTGGCGGACAACAACAACGCGTAGCAGCCGCTCGCGCACTGGCTTCTCGTCCAGATATTATTTTTGCAGATGAACCAAGCGGTAACCTTGATTCAAAATCCAGTGCTGAGTTATTGAAATTTTTGCGAAAAGCGGCAACTGATTATAATCAAGCAATTGCTATGGTAACGCACGATGCAAATGCAGCGGCATATGCCGACAGAGTTGTAATGCTAAAAGACGGAAAAATTGTTGACGAGATTCAAAAACCTACAGTTGAAAAAATTCTAGACAAATTGAAAAAACTAGGAAATTAATTATGTTTAAAGCTGCTATCAAAAACCTCCTTGGCCACAAACTACGCATGTTCTTGACAGGATTTTCAATTATCCTGGGTGTAAGTTTTGTTGCTGGTACATACATTTTTACCGACAGTATAAGTAGTACTTTTAATAATTTATTTAGTGAAGTTTTCTCTGGTACCGACTTAACCGTTAGACCAAAACAAGCCGATTTTGGGCAATCTGCAAAATCTTTCCCCACAAGTGTGCTTGACGACGTGAAGGCAGTGGAAGGTGTAAGCGTGGCTAGCCCTGGCGTAGCAGGAAGTGCGCAGTTACTAGATAAAGACGGCAAACCAATTGGTGGACAAGGCCCTCCAACTTTAGGGTTTTCTTGGGGAACTGAAACCGGACTAAACCCTCTTATTATTGCTGAAAGCGACGGACGAGCACCGACTGCTCCTGGAGAAATAATCATCGATAAAGCGACGGCAGAATTAGGAAAGTTTGCTGTTGGCGATAAAATAAACGTAATACTGCAAGGTCCAGCTCAGGAATTTACGCTAGTTGGAATTGCAACGTTTGGTAGTTCTGATGGTTTGGCCGGGGCTACGCTATCTGCATTTGAATTAAGTGAAGCGCAAAGACTATTTGGATTTGAAAATAGCTATGCCGAAATAAACATTAAGGCAGAATCTAACGTCTCTCCAGAAGAATTAAAAACCAGAGTCGACAAAATTCTACCGCCAGAACTAGAATCGATAACAGGCCAGGAGCAATCTAACGAACAAGTTGGAGAGCTAAATGAAGGGCTTGGGTTTATCAATACAGCACTTCTTGCTTTTGCTGGTATTTCAATATTTGTTGGATCTTTTATAATTCAAAATACTTTCAGAATTACTGTCGCCCAGCGTTCTAAAGAGCTTGCGTTACTACGAGCAATTGGTGCTACAAAAGCTCAAGTAGTGCGCTT
This sequence comes from Candidatus Saccharimonadota bacterium, assembly GCA_017993025.1. GTDB lineage: Bacteria > Patescibacteriota > Saccharimonadia > Saccharimonadales > SZUA-47 > JAGONL01. The sequence goes on along the minus strand of JAGONL010000012.1, from coordinate 15,458 downwards.
GGTTATATACGAGGCTGCGATGATTGCACTACTTGCTTCTGTGGTTGGCATTTTCCTAGGCTTGCTTGTTGCAAATGGCGTGCGTGCACTGATGAACTCTATAGGATTCGGGCTACCTGATGGTCCGCTAAGCATAGAACCTAGGACAGTTATGGTTTGTTTGGGTGTTGGGTTAATAGTGACACTTGTTTCTGCGATCGTTCCTGCAATTAAGGCTTCTAGGGTGTCGCCAGTTGAGGCAATGCGCGAAAACGAAGCAAGTAGTGGAAGTAGAAGATCGTTATTTAAGCGCGGTATTTTTGGTGTCATTGTGAGTTTGATTGGCGTTGCTAGCTTAATCATTGGACTTAATACAGACATTGACCAGCCAATCTACGCAGTAGGTTTTGGGGTAGTTCTAATGTTTATTGGTGTTTCTATTATTGCACCATTACTTTCTTCCCCACTTGCCCAAATAATTGGATGGCCGCTAACAAAGTACCGGGGTGTATCGGCTAAACTTGCGCGAGACAACGCTAAGAGAACTCCACAGCGTACCGCATCAACTGCGGCAGCCTTAATGATTGGCGTGTCACTTGTAGCGCTTCTTTCAATTATCGCTACTACTTTTAAGGCAGAGATTGATATTTTACTTGAAGACAGCTTCCCGGCTGATTTAACTGTACAATCAACAAACATTGGTGAGTTTGGGCCTGGTTCTGCAGGATTTAGTGTCAAAGCGTTGGATGCTCTTAAAGCAACTCCGGAACTTACAGACGTCACAGCACTGAGATACCAGTTTGAAGGCGCTAAGGTAAATGACGTTGTAGTTTTCATAGTAGGCGCAGACACCGAGTATTTTAATGAAGTAGTAAGAATTGGACCATCAGAAAACGCTTTTGAGAATCTGAGTGCAGGTGGGGTATTGGTATACAAAACAGTAGCCGACGAAAACGGCTGGAGTATTGGCCAGGAGATAACTATAGAATTTGCGCTCACCGGTAAAGTCCCTTTAAAAATTGTCGGAACATTTAGCGAGCCGTTTGATAGCGATTATATAATTTCGTCGCAAACATATATAACTAATTTTGGCAATGATGATGTTACGGCCATTGGCGCTAACGTGCGCGAGGGCATAGAAATAACTGACGGTAAGCAAGCTGCTCAGAAAGCACTTGAGGGTTTTCCGCAAATATTAGTTCAGGATCAGGAAGATTTAAGGAAATCAATTTCTACTCAAATTGACCAGATATTGGCATTATTTTGGGGACTATTAGGTTTTGCCATAATAATTGCAGTTTTGGGTATCACAAACACTTTAATGCTATCTATCAGTGAAAGAACCAAAGAAATTGGTATGTTACGAGCTATTGGAATGACTAGAAAACAAGTTAGACAGATGATACGTTACGAGTCTGTGATAATTGCACTATTTGGGGCAACGCTAGGTGTGGTTATGGGTACGTTCTTTGCCTGGGCAGTACTACGCGCACTAGCTAGCGAAGGAATTTCTGGGTTTGTAGTACCCTTTGGCCAAATAGCCTTCTACTTTGTAATTGCCATAATTGCTGGAGTTTTGGCAGCGGCTTGGCCTGCTCGCAAAGCTTCTCGTATGGATATTCTAAAAGCTATCTACCACGACTAGAACGGCTCAATAGTTGTTAAAAGTATAAGAGTTAAAAGTTCCAAAGTTAGCCAAACCCTTCAACTCTGTAACCCTGCAACTTTCAATGTCGTTTCTTATCAGAAACGAGTAGTTTGCATTTCAAAAGTTTTTATGCTAAACTATTAGTAATTGTTCATTTTGGATATGGGTTCGTTTAGATACATTTACTCGTCTTCAATAGATACAATCACGAGTAAATAACTAAGTAGCACACTCGTACTTTTCAGTCTTAACAGATTAGGAATTTTAGTAGACTATAAACTCCATTTATTTCTCCGAAGACTACCTTTAGGTAATTTGAGGAGAAAAAATTAAGTTTTAGTCACTAAAAGCCTTAGGTGTTTGACTTATAAAGTAGGAGAGGGCTACAGAAAACAAAGGACCATATTTTAATGGGATACTCTTATAAATCAAGTCGCAACTCATCAGTTGCAAATAAATATTCACGCAGTGGCAGTGGTCAACGTAGATCACCTAACCGAGGCAATCGTGGCGCAGGCCAATACATCGATCCTAGTCGGTTTGTCCAAGCTGCAACAGCTTCAGAAGCAACCGAATACGTGCCAATGCACACATTCGCTGACTTTCCGCTGGCTGAATTATTGCAAAAAAATCTAAGTGGAAAGGGATATAAAATACCTTCTCCAATCCAAGACCAGGCTATTCCGGTAGCTATGTCGGGTAAAGACGTTATTGGAATCGCAAGCACTGGTACAGGTAAAACTGCAGCTTTTGCATTGCCATTACTACACCGTCTAATCACAGAACGTGAAAGCTCTGCGCTAATTATTGCTCCAACACGTGAGCTTGCTCAACAAATTGAAGTAGAGTGCCAAGAATTAGCAAAAGGTAGTAACCTATTTGGTGCACTATTAATTGGTGGATCAAGCATGGGCTTCCAGTTGCGCGCATTGCAACGTAGACCGCGTATCATTATTGGTACACCAGGTAGAATTAAAGACCACATAAAGCGTGGAACTCTGAAGTTAAGCCGTACAAATATTGTAGTGCTTGATGAAGTAGATAGAATGCTAGACATGGGATTTTTGCCTGATGTTCGTGAAATTTTAAGTAACTTAAGCGACAAGCGTCAATCATTTTATTTCTCAGCGACTATGGACACACGTATTAGAACGCTAATTGATAGCTTCACCAAAGACCCTGTAACCATTTCTCTTAAAGCCAGCGCAACAAGTGAGAACGTACACCAAAACGTTGTTCACTATCAAGGCAACACTGAGAAAATGGACAAACTACACAATCTTCTTATCACAAAAGAAGTAACTAAAGTTATAATTTTTGACGAAACTCAAAGAAGTGTCGACAGACTAGGACGTGAACTATCAGAACGGGGCTTTTCTGCAGACTCTATACATGGTGGCAAAACCCAAGGTCAAAGACAAAGAGCTTTGGCGAGATTTAAAAACAATGAAATAAATGTACTTGTTGCTACTGATGTAGCGGCTAGAGGCATCGACGTTGTAGACATTTCTCACGTGGTAAACTATTCCATTCCAAAAGTATATGACGACTATATCCACCGCATTGGACGTGCCGGGCGTGCTGGCCAAATAGGACACGCTCTAACTTTCGTAGCTAAAGATTCTATAAGAAACTAAGGACATATATGTCATACAAAAAACGCCCAAACTTTTACGAATCAGATGAAGCTGTCGAAGTTAAAAAAACTTTAGTAGCTATGCAAACCGATCTCAAGTTCAATACAGATTCTAGTTACAGTGCGGATTTTGAAAAGCACCCCGACCATCTAATAACGTTTGTTGATAAGCATATGGCATACCTACATGCACATCCGGATGTTATTCCGTCACAATATATTGCAAATCTGCGTTTAATCACGCGACTACGATAATATAAACCCGGATTAACGGCTGTTTTTATCGCCAAAGAAAAAATCCATCCACGCTTCAAAGTTTTTTTGATAAGTAGGTTTTTCAACTTCAGAATTAGTGCTTATAGTTTCTAATTCAGGTGTATTTAAGCTAGCTAGTGCTGTTTCGTTAGTGATTATATATACTCTCTCGCCGGGCGATGCTTTTCCATTTACCCGTCGGGCTTTTAGTTCGGCGAATTCTGGTGTTTTAAAGTATTCTATTTGGATTCGCTTGTTACTGTTTTCTAGTTCTAGTATACGATTTTCTTCTTCCAGAACGGCTATTTTTTTCAAAAGTCCGTAATTTTGCTGAACTACTCGCGCGCCATTCCAGACAACACTTAAGCCAATTATCGCCAACAAAACAAGCCCAAGCAGTCGCGGGTCATCTAGACCTTTATTGCTTAGTTTGTTTCTAAAATTTTGTATTTTGTCAGTAAAGAAGTTCATGTCCTATTAATATTCTACACCATTTGAACAGTGGCATGGATTACTAGTTACATTAATAAGTGTATTGATGGTGGGGGTACCTGGACTTGAACCAGGGACCAATCGGTTATGCGTACCACTACAGTTTTCACTGCCGTTTTCATGTTTGTGGTCTGGACTGTCTCTTTATCCAAGATTTGCACCTGGATACCTGCCATTCAGTCTCTACACCTTGTCGCCGGGGCGACCTTGGCTCGGGATTACCATTCTCTTTATAAGAGGGTGAGGCTTCCCCGAATTTGACAGGATATACTTATCGGTTACCCCTATAAGCAGCCCTTTAATTTTCTAGCATATCTAGATATAATACGGTTATGAACAAAAGGTCTAACTGTATTATATGCAAGAGTAAACTTTTAGGTAAACAAACTTTATTTTGCTCTATTAAGTGCAAAAATGCTGGTCATCAGTCATATCCAGCTCAAAAAAAGCGTGGACTTGAACGTAAACTTCATTTTGTCACAAAACTTGGAGGTAAATGTTCTGTTTGCGGATACTCTAAAAATCTTTCTGGACTCGCCTTCCGTCACTTAAGAGGAAAGGAGTTTCAGCTAGATGCTCGGTCTCTATCTAATAGAAAACTCGAGCCAATACTCAAAGAATTAGAAAAATGTGTTCTACTTTGCCATAATTGTCATGCAGAAACACATAATCCTTCTCTAGACTTAGCCAAATTACTAATTGAGCCGACTGCTCTAACCACTGAGCTATACCCCCGCCATCAATAAACTTATTTGTTAATTTACAATCTTATAGTCGTGACCGTTTTAGTCTATTCACATTAAACAGTTTTAACTGCAGATGTAGTTCATTATACCGAAATCTACTGTTTACTTCTAGAGAGGATTTGATAAATTATAAAATTCTTTTACGGATACTTCAGTTTCGGCTTCTGACTTATAGCAAGATTCGTGTGACAAGGCTTTATGAAATAGTTCTTCTGCATATCTCTCACAATCTAGTGTAGACTGGCGTCCTGCAAAGAAGACCCATTCACCACCGTCTTCACGTACGTATGTAGCACTAGCTCCACCGCCAAAGCCACCAATTCCACCGTATAGATACTGATATCCGTCGATTTCTGAATCAACTGCGTCTGCTTCATCCACAACTATGTAGTCCGTAAATACCGGACCAACAAAGTCTTCGCTAGCTTCAAAAGCTACGTAGAATTTCTCCATTTTTTCTGCGTATTCTTTAACTGTACCCATGTCTGCACAGGTTTGTGTAACATCTGTAGCAATTTCATCATTTCCAGACACCTGCAATTTACAAACTATTTCACCTTTACTATATCTAATTGCGCCTTCTACTTCAGTCTCAAATTCACGAATTTCCTGTTTTGGTTCTGTGTATTTTTTAAACCCATTATTTTCAAGTGCGCTTATAAATGCGTCTCGTACTTCTGCGACATTCGCTGGATTTTGTACATCATTCTGAGTTATGTTCTTGTAAAAATAATATTCCTCGAGCCCTGGGATAGCCAGGAATCTAGCCGTAGGTTCATAATAATGTTCTACGTAACCAAATTTACCATCAGAACCTACTATATCTTTAAAGGTAATCTTAGCTAGAATGCTTTCGTTATATAACTTTAAGCCACCATCAGCTGAGTTTGCCTGTTCAGAACTATCATCGCTTGAACTTACATTGTCCGGTTGTTTGTCAGCACCTGAATCTTTGTTTAACACCAAAAACCATAAAGCCACTGCAATAATCGCAACAAGTAACAGTACTATTAATCCAATTACTTTTTTTGAAGTTTTATTTTCAGGCGGAGATGTTTCTGAGGCTGTCGGTACTTGTGTCAGTACAGCAGGCTGGGTTGGTGTTTCGGATACTTGAGGCTGTGTTGGTGCGTTATTCTCGTCCATAAATGTTTCCTCTGTTTAGGCTTTAGCTTAATGATACTGCAAAAGGTGGTAATCATCTAAACAAAAAGAGCTGGGCACCCCTACCCAGCTCTTCACTTCCCAAAACTCTACCGATTATATTTAGGCTTCGTTTAAAGCTTTTAAGGACTCTACGAAGGGTGCTTTTACGCTCTCAAGTGCTGTTTCTATATCTTTAAAACTACCATCTTCTGCAAAAAAATCCTGTTGAAGCGTGATTGCAACAGGCGGTCCCACTATTTTCATTTTTACCCAGTTAAGTATATCTGTAAGGTGTTTAGTTGCACTACCACCACCGTCTATGTAGCCATAGCTTACTATGCTAGCTGGTTTTTCACCCCATTCGTGGAAAAGATGGTCAATCGCATTTTTAAGTGGCGCAGGGATACTACGGTTATACTCAGACGTCAGAAATATATAAGCTTCACCGCTGGTAATCTTTGCAGACCAATCTTTATTAACTGAGTCTGGGACGTACATAGGTGACATACCATCGAAAAATGGTAGATTTTCCTCTTTCAGGTCAATTACCTCTAGTTCAACTTCAATTTCTTTAGCAACTTCTACAAGCCACTCAGAGATAGGGGCTCCAACACGACCTTCGCGTGTACTGCCGATTACAAGTTTGATTTTTTTGGACATTTTTACTTTCTCCTAAAGTTATTTAAAATTGCTAGTTCCCAAGTGACTTTATTTTGTGTAGTAACTAGCTTAGACACAGTATATATCACGTTACTACACATTGTAAAGTCATAACGTTAAAATTGTGCTATTATAGTGATATGTCGTTTGATACCATAAAACCACCTTGTAGTAGAGTCGAGAACCGGCCTGGATGTATGCAGGCCGCTCTAGAGATAATTGGTGATAAATGGACTCCCCTGCTTCTAGGACAGCTCGTCTCTGGTCAAAAAACGTTTGGTGAATTAGAACAAATGCTGACCGGGATAAGCCCACGTACTCTTAGTGCCAGACTTAATAAGTTAGAAGAAGAATCAATTATAAAAAAGAACAAATACAACGCTCATCCGCCAAGGTTCAAATACGATTTAACCGAAAAAGGCAAAGGATTGCAGGAAGTTTTGATTCAAATGGCCGAATGGGGCGAGAAGTACCACGGATAGTTCGTATAACGAACAGTTGAAGGTTGCACAGTTTCAGGGTTGAAGAGTTTAACGCCTTACGAATTTTTGACTCTGTAACTTTTCAACTCTTTAACTCTTCAACCACTCTATGGGCTCTTGCCCATGAGAAACCAGTGCTTGGTTGGTTTTGCTGAAAGGTTTACTACCAAAAAAGCCGTTGTAGGCGCTAAGTGGCGAGGGATGTGCGGACTCTATAACAGTATGTTTTGACATATCAATTAATGGCTTTTTCTTGCGGGCAAATCCACCCCACAATATAAAAACCACGTGTTCGTTCTTGTCACTAATAGCCTGCAAAATTGCGTCAGTAAACTGCTCCCAGCCTTTGCCTTGATGACTATTAGCTTGGTGAGCCCGAACAGTTAAAACTGCGTTTAGCAATAAAACCCCTTGTTTTGCCCAATTGGATAAATCCCCACTCTTATACGGTTCTTTCCCAATATCTTCAGCAAGTTCTTTATAAATATTAACTAAACTTGGGGGCAGTCTAACGCCATCAGGAACGGAAAAACTAAGTCCCATTGCCTGCCCATCATTGTGATATGGGTCTTGTCCAAGTATTACTACCCTGACATCTTTGTATTGTGTAAGATGTAATGCTTTAAAAACATCTTCAGTTTTCGGAAAAATTTTTATTGCAGACCGCTCAGCATTTACAAATTCAATCAGCTCCCGCCAATAGGGCTTCTCTGTCTCCACCTTCAAAATTGGCCGCCAATCCGTCTCTTTGTCTACCATAGACTCTAAGTATACAAAACTACTCCAGCACTTGCAGGGCTTCGGCTACAGTTTCTGTGTGCATAATCTTGTCACGTAGCTCGGATGCTCCAGGGAATCCACTTATGTAAACCTTAGCAAATTTCTTAAGCGGGCTAAATGGGCGCTCGCCTTCTGGATATATTTTATCGTGTAGTTTTATGTGTTTAATAAGCAATTTAATTCTGTCATCTCTAGAAACACCTTCCCAA
>JAGONL010000012.1:0-7325 GCA_017993025.1 Candidatus Saccharimonadota bacterium | reverse complement strand
TCAACACCGTGTTTTTCTGCCAGCTCAATACCCTGTTTTTTGTTCATAATATCGCCGTTTAAGACGATTTTTGTATCGGGTGATAGTTTGTCACGCAGAGCAACAATTGGTTCAATTGCTTCCCACCGGGCCGGAACCTTGCTCATTTGTTTAGTAGTTCGCACATGCACCGTTAGAATTGCGGGTTTTTGGCTAAGCAAAAATTCGTGCCAGGAATAATCAATCTTATCAAACCCAAGTCTTGTTTTAATACTTAAAGGCAAACGTCCAGCTAGACCGTCCTGGGTAGCCTTGATAATACTCAGCGCTTTCTCTCGAAGTTCTGGCTGTTGCAAAGCAGAGCAACATTCGTTTTTAACGACGCTCTTTTCAGGACAACCAAAATTGAGGTCTACACCGACAAATCCTGGAATTGTACCATCGGCAATCTCACGGGCAATTGTTTCGAAGTTTTCTGGTGTTTTACCCCAAATTTGAGCAATTACTGGCGTTGTGTCTACCTCCACGCCCAATTTTCTTATAACTTTGCTACGGCCCCTGCTACAGAGTCCGTCAACATTCACAAACTCGGTCACTGTATAATCCGCTGGTGCACAATCTGCCACAATACGGCGAAAAACCGTATCAGTAACATCATCCATCGGCGCCAGAACAAATATAGTATCTTTAGGCAATTTCTTAAGCCGCTTTTGGTTGTTTATTTATATGTTTTTGATATTTTTTGTGAGTTGTGTATAGTTTTCTACGTTCTGCCGACTTTTCAGGGTCAGATACTTCACTAGTTTTTCCATACCATTTACCTTCTAACATATGTGCGTCTTCAACAAGTGGGATTTTTTCTATGTCTTCTTGAGTAAGCGCACCCTTAGACTGCCATTTTCTAGCGTTAGCTTCTCTGATGTTAGAACGTTTCAGTAAAATATGATTTGCTCTATTCATATGAGTTAGTCTACTATCTACCACTGTACGCTGTACCTCTGCTTTGTCAGGATTATCGTGCTGGGCTGCTACTTCTCGAACAGGGGAACTATTAGTATAAAGAGCACCAAAACCGATATCGTTTGATCGGCCTCTTCCAATCTGACGAACTGCGTCTACATAAAATCCAAGATACTGCGTAATGTCAGTTGAATCACCCTCGATAACACCACCTCCAAGCTCGACAGGTCCATAGTGAATTCCTGCTACTTCATAGTTTGTTGGGCCTTGTTGATCGAACATACTGCCTTGTTGTGTGGATATGGGTGTTTTTGCCATGTATTATATTATATCACGTTTACGCTTTAATATCAATGATTTTCTGCATGTTATTATATCTTTAATGATTTATATATTTCTGGCTCTAGCCACTTATTCAGCAGCAATACTTGTGGGGGCTTTTGCCAATCGCCACGCCAATATCAGTCTTGTAAGTCTAATTGTGAATATAATATCTATTTCTGCACCGTTACTACTGTTTTTAACGGCAAAAACGGGCACAAAAGTATCCAGCAAAGGCGGAATTATTGCGGCGATTGCCGGAGGACTATTAATATCAGTATTTACCCTTGCACTAGGCAAATCCTATGAGCAAAACAACGTAGCAATTGTTGGTCCAGTTGTTTTCGGAGGGTCAATTGTCATAACAAGTATCCTTAGTTACTTCTTATTTAAAGAGAAAATTGTTCCACTTCAGGGTTTGGGACTTCTTTTGGTGACAATAGGGCTTGGACTTGTGGTTTATTCACGAATTAAATAGATTATTATCTCTAAGGAATATAATCTGGTCTGGGAGAGTGTCTTCTGGACATTCACTAAACCATCTAGCTTCTTCTGCACCAGAATCTACTTGCACGTCACCTTCAAACTCAGTTATTAAATAAGCTTGACCTTTAGGGTCGCCATAACCACTCGCAACCAGGCTAGGATATTCGATTATACCTATAAGTTTTGGATTGATTGGCCTGATGTTTAGTTCACGCTTGGCAATTCGATTAATAGTATCCTCAATGGATTCACCATAGTAAACGGTACCCCCTGGTATATGCCAAAGCCCTGCATACGGCTCTATGCTTCTGAGTGTCATAAGCAAGCCTTCAGGGGTTTTTACAATGAGCTCAACAGTTAACCTTGGTACTTTGGAGTAGATTTCGCTAAATTCCTGTGGTGTAAGCGGATATTCACTATTTATTCCCATCTAAATACCTTGAAAGCTATCGTGTATATAATAACGGCCCAGATAGCTAACAGACCAACTTGTGGGCCGATTTCAAATATTGTTTTACCTTCTGTAACAATAAGCCGGATACCGTCGATTACTGGTGTAAGTGGTAGAAATCCTGAAACTCCCTGTAGCCATTCTGGCATAGCAAACCTAGGGAAAAACGTACCAGACAAAAACATCATCGGAAACGTCACTAAGTTTGCAAGAGGCGCAGCCTGATTTTCGTTTTTTGCCCAACCACCAATACTAAGTCCAATACCAAATAGCACAGCAGTTCCTAGAATTACTATCAACGCCAGACTTATGTAATCACCGTTCATATTCAAATTAAACACAAGTAGCGACGTTATAAACATCAGCGACACGGACAAAATACCAGCAAAAGCGTTAGAAAAAACATTTGCCACAAAATACTGCCATACTTTCAGAGTAGTAGTACTATATCGTCGCAAAACACCTCTTTGCTTTAAGCGCGGGAATACAGATGTTGGCCCAAAGATACCCAGTGACAAAATACTAAAACCAAGCAACCCTGCAAAAACATAGTCAAACCGACGCTGACTCTCTGTTGCAGTAGAAGTAGCTTTAACAGTAAACGGCATATCCGTCGATACAAACTGCGAATTCAGCTCCCTGAATGCACCCTCTAAAACTACTTCTAGTGTCCGTCCACCCTGTTCGTTGTTCTGATTATATAGCACTTCAGCTTCTCCTGCAGGAGTTGTAGAACCCTCTTCTGTTTGGCCAAAAGTTTCCGGCAAAATAATGGTAGCGTCTAGTTCGCCTCTTGTCATTTTTTCTTTTGCTGTATCTAAATCAACTATTTTTGAATCGATTTCTAGAATCTGATTGTCGTTAAGTGCTTTTTCTACATTTTTAGCTATTTCGGTTTCAGAATTATTCATCAGTGCGACCTTAAATGAAACATCGTTTTCTTTACCGAAAATACCCCCAAACACAAACAAGAAAATTAGTGGGAAAAGGAAAACAAAGAAAATTGCCACTTTGTCTCGGAACATGCGCTTTACATCAATACGAATAAAGGTAGTTATTGGCAAAATTTGTCTGCGAAAGTTGCTCATTTTTAATCCCTTAGCTCCTTTCCTGTCATATCTATAAACACGTCTTCTAAGTTGGCTTGTTCTACTTGTTGCTTTTTAGTAAAGCCTTTTTTGAGTAATGACTTTATTAGGTTCTTTGGAGTATCAAGTGCGATTATTTTACCACTATCCATAATTGCTACCCTATCGCACAGTAATTCAGCCTCGTCCATATAGTGCGTGGTCATCACCACTGTGACACCGCGGTCACGAACTTCTCTAACTAGATCCCATAGGTTGCGACGTGCCTGTGGGTCAAGTCCTGTAGTTGGTTCATCTAAGAAGAATACTTTAGGCCCATGGACGAGTGCCGTAGCTATACTAAAGCGCTGTCTTTGTCCGCCTGAAAGTTGCTCTGGGTAACTATTAGCTTTGTCTTCCAGACTTACATCTTTCAGAAATTTCATAGCATCTATTTTTTCACCATAGGTTGAAGCAAAAAAATCTAATAACTCTGTTAATTTTGTTTTTTCTTCAAAGGATGGAGTTTGAGGCTGCACGCCTATTAACATCTTAATTTTATCTGGATTTTTAGCTACATCAATTCCTGCCAATATTGCAGTTCCGCCGTCAATGGGTCGCAACGCTTCTAGCATTTCTAGAGTAGTTGTTTTGCCAGCACCATTTGGCCCCAAGATTCCAAATACTTCGCCTGTCTTTACGTCAAAAGATATCTTATCTACTACATTCTTGCCGTCATAAGTTTTGGTCAGACCTTCTACAAGAATAATTTGTTTCATTACTTATAGAATAACAATTTTAAACTGTTAAAAGCAAAATAAAAAACGGCTCTGATTTTAAAAACCAGAGCCGTCTTGATTGTCCCTATAGAACTATTTGATTCGGCTAACTGTTAGGAAACCGTTTCGTGGATTTTCGTTTACTTGCATTCCTGCAGGTACTGCATCGATTGACTCTTTGCGCTCGTCCTTACTGAAGTAGTAAATAGTCTGTTCTTTACCACCGCGAAGTACTACAGCCTTTGAGTTTAAATAATATGTGACACCCTTTGAGTTTGTGTGCTTGTAAGCCATGCTTGACACCTTTCCCCTCTTAACATTAGTTAGTAATATCACCATACTCTCCCCTGACAACACTTGTCAATATTTTTTTGCAATGTTTCCCTATCTGTTGATAAAAAATTAATATGACTCTTGCCTTTAATCACGCTTATGCATTACAATATCTGTATATTAAAGTTTTAAGTGAAAGGTAAGGTGGGAAGCCCATGGACTTCGCCAATAGAGGAAATCGCCCCGTTCAACAGCAACAACCTGCTCCACAAATGGGCAGTGAGCAAGCGCCAGCTCCTCAAAAAGCAAAAAAAGGAATAGAGTATGGAAAGCTTGGTTCAGTATTCGTATTAATTGGAGTAGCCCTGCTTTCAGCAGTACTACTAGTTGGTTTAGTTTTTGGTGGTAAAGAAGATAAGGTCAATAAAGAATCTGCCCTTATTAACACCGATAAATACCAGGCAGTATTCTTGAACAGCCAAGATGGCCAAGTATACTTTGGTAAATTAGGAACTTATAATAGTGATTTATACGTACTGACGGATATTTACTATGTTAGAGTTGAAAATCCAATTCAGCCAGAAGGTGCATCTCAAGAAGCACAACCGAACATTAGTCTAGCTAAGCTTGGTAGCGAACTTCATGGACCAGAAGATGTAATGTACATCGCAAGGGACAAAGTTCTATACTGGGAAAACCTAAAAGATGACGGTCAAGTTGTAACAGCAATCACCAAATATAAAGAAACTGGTGAAACCACTGATACTACACAAGAGACTGACACCACAAATCAAACTGATACAACACAAACACCTTAGTTAGTGTTCAGTGAATTAATAACCGTCGTATTTAAAAAGTGCGACGGTTATTTTTAATGTTAACCGTAAGCGCTATAATGGAAATATAAATGAGACAAAAAAATTATCGTTCTGATAGGAAAAGTATAATCAAGATTGTTATATTTGGAATCTTAACTATTTTGTCTGTCGTAATGTTTATTTCTGGGATGATTAGTAACGGAAACAATGCCGTTAAACGCTTTAATGCACTTAACGCCGTTGATCAAGCTGGGGGTGACGTTGAGACCGCTCTAAATGAACTTCGTAGCTATATATATTCTCATATGAACACAGAGATTGGTGGCCCTAATGGCATATACCCGCCAATTCAGCTAAAAGGCACCTACGAGAACCTAGTAGCCATCGAGGAGGCGCGAGTTAAAGATGCTAATGATCTTCTATACCCTGAAGCTCAGGCTTTTTGTGAAGCAAATGGCAACCAAGGCTTTTCTGGTAGAAATCGAACTGAATGTATAGCTGAGTATATAGAAAAAAACGGCACAAAAATTAAGGAAATCGAAGAAGACTATTATAAATATGATTTCGTAGCACCTCGCTGGTCTCCTGACCTAGCTGGATATAGTCTAATCGCTTCAATTCTATTTGGGTCTGCAACTCTTATAAGCTTGCTAATGTACTTCAGAACTAGACACGCTGTTCATATAGCAAACTAAAGAAACTAGGGCATAGGGTTTAGTGTAGAGGGTACAGTAACTACAATGAAAATGGAGTGCATTCGTAGCTTACATTAGCCTATAATCTAAGCCCTTGTGTCTTATATCACCTACACCCTAACCCCTCTATACCCTTATTAATGTATACTAAACGCATGCATATACATTTTTCAGGAATCGGAGGCACAGGCATTGGCCCTTTAGCACTTATTGCAAAGCAGGCGGGATACGATGTATCCGGCTCTGATAAACAAAACAGCTCTTATATTGAATATTTATCTAAACACGGTATCTCTGACATATCCATTGGACAAACAGGCAAAGAAATTGATTCTTTACATGTTAAGATACCAATTGATTGGCTTGTTTTTTCATCGTCCCTTTTAAAAGAAAACCCAAATCACCCCGAAATAGAAATGGCTAAAAATCTAGGAATAAAAATCTCTAAACGCGATGAATTTTTAAATATGCTTCTGCTTGAGAAAAACTTAAAGATGATTGCGATAGCCGGAACTCATGGAAAAACAACCACAACTGCTATGACTGTTTGGCTTTTTAAACAACTAGGTGTACCCGTTAGCTATTCAGTAGGCGCTAAGCTTTCCTTTGGAGATATGGGTGAATATGACCCTAAATCTGAATATTTTGTATATGAAGCTGATGAATATGACCGTAATTTCTTGAGTTTTAATCCAGAAATATCGATTATATCTGGGATTAGCTATGACCATCCAGATACCTACCCAACTCAAGACAGTTACAACGAAGCATTTACTTCGTTTTTATGTAATACCAAAAAAGAAGTATATGCATATTTTAAAGATTTAGAAAGAGTTGGATACACTGCTTTAGAGCGGGAATTACATGAAGACCTGATAAACGAAATAGGGCTAATTGGTGAAGTAAATAGGCGCAACGCATTATTAGTTTGCAATGCAATGAGCGATTTAACCGGAAAGCCCATATTAGAATTAATCCTAATTATGAACAGATTCCCAGGGTTGTCGCGTCGTTTTGAAAAAATAACTGAAAATATATATTCTGATTATGCGCATACTCCAGAGAAGATACGTGGGGCTTTACAAACAGCTCAGGAGATAGCCTGTGAAAACGTTGTGGTTGTATATGAGGGGCTTCATAATACCAGACAGCACTTTATTAAAGAAGATTTAGTAGATTTATTTGAAGGAGTTAAAAAACTCTTTATTGTACCCAGCTATCTGGCGCGCGAAGATGAAACACTAGAAATGCTAACCCCCGAAAAGCTTTGCGAAATAACCAAATTACCAACAGATAGAGAACCCGCAAAGCTAGACGCAAATCTTAAATCTCAAATCTCAATTCTTAAGTCTCAAGGTAACCTAGTTCTGTGTCTTAGCGCTGGAGGTGGTGGAAGTCTGGATGAGTGGCTTAGAGAGGAATTCGCGTGATAAATAAAGTCCATCATATTGGTATTTCTGTTACGGATTTGAAAGAATCGATATATTTTTATAAGA
>JAGONL010000059.1 GCA_017993025.1 Candidatus Saccharimonadota bacterium | reverse complement strand
GATTCCAGACGTGCTGCCGACGATTGGTTTTAACTAAAAAGTCTGCTCCCCTTTCAAGCTATAGCCTGCGTAATCCGCGTGATTAAACCTGGTTTAAAACAGGTGGGTGTTCTCATTCGGTCGGCACGGTGGCCTTCCTCGGATATTGAACTCCCAATCGATTATTATTCAGATAATCATATTGCGAACTACCGGCCTAACTTTCCAGAAAAGCTGACTACTCTAATTATACGTTAAGCGCTATCTATTTAATTACTTTTCTTCTGGTAAAAATCACCCAGGATAAGAATCCATTACCTAGGGTTATATACAAAGGATATACAAGTTCTGTTATATCAATAGCCCCTACTGCCAATAGTCCCGCTAGCCCCGATACAGCTGCTAGAACCCAAGAAATCAATGTTTCTGTTTCTGGATTATTCCAGGTTTTTGACACGGTTAGATAAAAGGCCAAGATATCCACAAATACAACAATCAAAAGCGCCGTCAAAGGATTGTCTGTGATAGCCCATAAAGCTATACCCAGCCCTGCAATTAGAAGAGATACATAATCCTTTTTACGAAAAGTTCCGTAGCCGTACTTTATAGACAGAATTGCAATAATAAACACTCCTATACCTTGTGCCCCGGTCATTGCTAGGGACCATGTAGCCCCAGCAGCTACTTGTGCAGAAAATGCTACAAAGCTTAAACAAAGCCATATCCACCAAGTAGCGCGCTCTGGTTTTGTCTTTTTGGCTAAAATATCTCTGATATAGGGGAATAGACCTACAAAATTTGCAGTGGCTGATACAACAGCAAAAAATATTAAAATATTTTGTGACATCTTTCTTGGGCCAGGCCTATTTGTTCTCTTCTGATACTTTAATTTCCAGGCCTAATTCTTTAATTTGAGCCTCGTCAACTACACTTGGAGAGTTAGTCATGACATCAATGCCAGAACCGTTTTTTGGAAACGCTACTACTTCACGGACGTTATCTTCGCTCATAAGTTCCATTAATATTCTATCTACACCAAATGCACAACCAGCGTGAGGCGGAGCGCCAAATTTAAAGGCATTTAGCATTGCTCCAAATTTAGATTCAACATAGTTTTCGTTAAAACCTAAAACTCCAAATACTTTGTAAAGCACTTCTGGGTTATGGTTACGAACACCGCCAGAACAAATTTCATAACCGTTCATCACCATGTCATATTGATCTGCCAGAATGCTTAGTTTATCTTCAGAATCTAAAGCTTGCAAACCGCCTTTTGGCATAGAAAATGGATTGTGTCCAAAATCCAGTTTGTTGGCTTTTTCATCCATTTCATAAAACGGAAAATCTACAATCCAAGCTAAAGCCACAATATTAGGGTCTTTTAGTCCTAGTTCATCACCAAGATGATTACGCATAACACCTAAAACCTTGTTAACTTTTGCACGTGCGTCTGAACCAAACAAAATAGTGTCTCCGTCCTTAGCGCCAGTTTTTTCTACAATTACTTCTAAGTCTTGCTCAGAGAAAAACTTTGAAATAGACGAAAACGCTTTGCCTTCTTCTACAGTCATATATGGTAGACCACCTGCGCCATCACCTTTAGCTTTTTCGGTTAGTTTTTCAATCTCACTACGACTAAACTGCTTTGGCGCTACAAGAGCCTTAACCACGCCACCTTTTTCGATAGCTCCACTAAATACACCAAAACCACAAGATTTTAATTCTTCCGTTAGGTCAACCAGTTCCATCCCATAACGAAGGTCAGGTTTGTCACTTCCAAATCTGTCCATAGACTCCGTGAAAGGGATTCGCGGGATGTCTTCTGTCAGTAACTTTTTACCAGCAAAATCAGTAACCAGTTGTTTAATCAGTGGCTCCGTTGTTGATCGGACTTCTTCACCGTCTTCAACAAAAGACATTTCAAGATCCAACTGATAAAATTCGCCGTAAAGCCTATCGGCTCTTGGATCTTCGTCTCTAAAACAAGCAGCTATTTGGTAATACCTGTGCACCCCACCAACCATTAAAAGTTGTTTGAACTGTTGTGGTGCCTGTGGTAATGCATAAAACTTGCCTGGATGAAGCCTAGACGGAATTAAAAAGTCACGAGCACCCTCTGGGCTTGAATTAGCGATAACCGGAGTTGTAACTTCTGTAAAGTCGTTAGTTTCCATATATTTGCGTAAAAGCGTGTACATTTCTGCACGTTTTTTTAGCATGAACTGCATTTTTGGACGTCGCAAATCTAGATATCTATAGCGTAGCCTGTTATCTTCACTTATAGTTTGCGTCGAGTTAACCTGTATTGGTAGTGGTTCTGACTTGTTTAAAATCTCGATTGAGTCTACAAGAACTTCTATATTGCCGGTTTCAATATTTGGGTTTTTTAAAGTTTCAGCGCGCTCTGACACTATACCAACAGCTTTGATAACAAACTCATCGCGTAGCCCTTCGGCGATTTTAAACGATTCTGATTCTGAACTTATCGTTAATTGTAAAATGCCTTTATGATCTCTAAGGTCAATAAAAATTAGACCACCGTGGTCTCGACGTGAATGCACCCAGCCTTTAACGGTAATAGATTCACCCACTTTTTCAATAGCTGATTGTGAAAATGTTCGCATAATTCCTCTTTATAAATAATTCTTAAATTTAGTTTTTGGCTGGAATCGGTCCATACGCCAGCTAGCCCGCTTCCGGCTAGAGCGAGGACCTTTGATTATTATCTGTTGCACAGTAATACTTCATTCGATTAGTATTGTACCATTTTTATTTATGATTAGAGTCTTTAGATGGGTGTAAATGCAATTCACGTTTTTCTCGCAGGGCTTTTTCCTTTTCGGCTAGGCTTTTTGCTACAGCACGCAGGTCATCATGAGCGTCAAATTCATCTACTATTTCGCTCCCTATTGCCGTTTCTAGTACATCTTCAATGCTTAGTACTCCAACAAATTCTTCAAAACTATTTACTACAACAAAAAGATGGTGATGGGTTTTTAAAAATGCTCTAAGCGCGTGGTCTAGTGATTCTTCTTCATGAACGTAGCGCACGTCGGAACTCATTAAATCTTTGACCTTTTTAGTCCCAGACTCACCCACTAAATCCCTAAGATACAGCGTACCTACAAAATTATAATGTTTGGGTTCAGACACAACAGGAAATCGTGAATAGCCAGATTTATGAAGCTCGTCCATCAAAACCGGCCCTACCTCGTCATCTTTCGTAACTACTTGCACCATCCGACGCGGGGTCATCACCTCTCGTATTTTTTTGTCGCCAAACTGCAGTACAGATTTAATCATCTTTAGTTCTCCTGGTGCTATGTCACTACCTGGCGCAAGTTTTTGACCATCAAACATATTAAGTAGTTCTTCTTTGGAATATAGCTTATTATCAACACTTGTAGATTTTTCAATTGCCCTAGCTAGCGATCTGACGACTGGCGTCATAAATCCTAAAATTTTTCGTAATACTGGAGCTAAAAATGCAGTTATAGAAATTACGCGCTTCCGAAGGTACAACATTGGCAAAAGTTCGCCAAAAAATAGAATCAGAATTAAGCTAAATATAACAGAGTAAATATTACCGGATTTGTTAGCTAGCAGCACAGCTATTATCGCGTTAACGGTGATATTAACGGTAAGCACGCAGAGTAAAAGTTGATAGCCAGTTGAATGCAGTGGATAAACTAATTTGGCGTTTTTGTCTCCAAGCATTGCCTTCCGTTTCAACTGATAGTGGTTTAAACTGTGTAGTCCACCAAAAATTGTCGAGCAGAGTGCCGATACAGCTACTAGAGTAATAAGTATTAAAGCAAAGATAAAATCAGCCATAGTTATATTTTGGCCTATAAACTAGCCAAGCACAAGCCCTGTAGGTTAAAATAGTATTAACTTAAAGGAGATTTGATGAAACAAGTTATTATTGCCGTGCTAGTAGTAGTAGGAATTATCGGCGGTGCTGTTATTTTTGGAAAAGATAAAGAAGTTGTTGGGGCAACGTCTTCACACGTTTACGGAAAGGCTGATTCTTCTGTGGTAATTCAGGAATTTGCAGATTTTGAATGTCCTGCCTGCGGATTTTTCTTCCCAATAGCTCAGGAAGTAAAAGAAAAGTATAAAGACCAGGTTGCTTTCCAGTTTAAACATTTTCCGCTTGTTCAGTCCCATCAAAATGCTTTGGCTGCTCACCGTGCTAGTGAGGCGGCTGGTAAACAAAATAAATTCTGGGAAATGCATGATTTGCTTTACGCAAACCAGGAAGTTTGGAACGGACCTTCACAAACAGACCCTGTAGGAATTCCTACAGACCAAGCCATCCAGATTTTTGAACAATACGCTACTAATCTAAGTTTAGATATTGCCAAATATAAAATTGACGTAGGTGCACCAGAGACACTAGCCACGATCAATGCCGATACAGCCGAGGGCAAAACGACATATTCTGTTCAAGGAACTCCGACATTCATAATAAACGGCAAAGTGATATCCGACACTAGTACAATTGACAGCGTGGAGGAATTCTCAGCGCTTATAGACGAGGCACTTGGGCTAAATTCGAATACACAAGTTGACCAATCTAAAGATACTGAAGCTACTACCGCTCAGTAAGTAACTTTTCGATAATTTAAAGAGGGTCTCTCGCAGACACCCCCTTTTACTTTGCGTCATCTATCTTTGTAGCTTGGTGTAGCTAAGGGAAAGAGCAGTCCGAGCGACGGATTTATTCCGCGCCCCGTAGCTTTGTAGCCGGTGGAAGAGCAGCCGGCATTTGTAGCCATTGTAGCTATGTATCAGGGGGTGAGCAGACCGCAAAGCCCTCTGTAGCTTTGTAGCTTAGGGAAAGAGTAGTCCGAGCGACGGATTTATTCCGCGCCCGGCACGCACTGAGAAAACCGTAGGTTGTCCTCAGAAGCGTAGCGTTAATAAGTTAAAAACTG
>JAGONL010000058.1 GCA_017993025.1 Candidatus Saccharimonadota bacterium | reverse complement strand
ATTTAACACACTTGCATTGTCACTATCCTGAGTCATGCTTGACGTTGGAAGGGTTGGTGTAGACATGTCGATTGTAACTTTCCACGGGGATGTCCAGGCGCTCTTATTTCCAGCTACGTCAACTGCGCGTACTTGCCAATACCATGTGCCGTTTGCGCCTACTGAATGAGCGTTAGAGCTGGATGGCTGAATGTTTTGGTAGTCACCGCTCCACTGGACATTTTGGAATGCTCCGTTTACGTCAACAGCAGGGTTCTGGGAATACTGTGTTTCATAACTGACAGCGTCTGTAGCGTCGGTCCATTCAAACCAGAAGTTGTTATAGTTGATGAAGCTATTGTCTGCAGGGAACTCATGAACCGGTAAACCTGGTAGGGTTTTGTCATAAGTAATAGTTGGCGCAACAGCCCAGTCAGATGTTAGACCAGATGCTGAAACGGTGCGAACTCTGAACTGCCATACACCTTCTGTGCCACTGTCACCGCCACCGTAAAATGATTGGTTTGGAATGCTTGTTGTATAGAAAGGCTCTGGTGCTGACCAACCAGCTATTGGACTTTGGAAACTGTATTCGTAGTGGTCTACTGGACCTGTGGCCGGAGCGTCCCAAATAGGTGTAACAAGATTTACGTTTGTATATGCACCAAGTGTGTCGCCGGCGCTGTTTTCCCAGCGTGGATTTGTAGGAGCACTAGGAACTGCTGGGTCATATGTAACAGCACATGGTACAGCCCAGTCAGACGTTAATCCGCCAGCATCTACGGCTTGGACACTAAACGTAGATAGCCCAACACCGCCAAAGGCACCGGAAACGCTAGTGACATTGCCAACATTAATTGGACCAAACACGCCACCATCAGGCAGTACAACACGGTAGTTATAGCTTACTGCGCCCGCAACAGCGTTCCAGGTTGGGGTAATGTAATTGATACTCGTGACCAAACCACAGGCAAATTCACCATTAACATTATTCAAGCGTAGGTTGGTTGGTGTTGCAGGTGGAACAGGAACTGGAAGACCAAAGGTGTAATTTGTGCACCCTAGGCTAATTCTTTTAAGTACCCCGTCGCCATACACGCCAGAACCTAAACTGTATCCAATCGCTTTTACTTTTGCCTCTGGGAATTTGGTAAGCCATTGGTTTGGTGTACCAAACCAATTAGAGCCGTTACCGCCCCCAACATTTGGAGCGTTATCTTTAACAAATTGCGATGCTGAATTTGTTAGCCACCAGTTGTTTCCATAAACTGATTCACCGACTAAAATTCCGTCTGGTGTGCCGTTATTGTCAAAGTCTGTTACCAGTTGAAGTCCCGGAGTAAGCCCAAAGCCTGAACTAATATCGTAATCTATGCTGGCAGTTATTGTTTGATTGCCGAGCCCACTAAGCGCAAAATCGGTCCCGAAGTAACCGGCAGCTTTGTCAGTTGAGGTAGCCCCTTCAGTATATATATGCAGACCATCAGCAGTTAGCTCGTTGTGGCCAGTTGCGCGCGTTTCTGTAGTATTCCACGTAATTAAATCTGTTGTATGAACACTTGCTGTTGAAACGCAAGCTTCAACCGTTGGGGGAACGTCAATGCCTATAGTCAATTTACTCCACCTTGAAGCGTAGTTGTAGGAAATGTCGTTGTTGGCGTTGTTGAAACTATTTAGTATTACTGCACCAATGTGTGTTGATCCACCACCAGCATTAGATGTTATTAAGCTTCCGTTAACTAAAACGTCAAACTGATCTGTGGTTTTGTTTAGAGATATTTCAAGTGTGTTCCAGGCGTTAGGGTTGTAGGCAGTTGCTGAGTTTGTCCAGCCACCATTTACTCCGTCCCAAACACGCCAGCCGGTGTAGGCTCCACCATTGTTTGCGATAAATTCTACAATTGGATATGCAGTTATACCACTTCCGTCATTACCTACAGCCCATAATCCGGCACGTACATCCTGGCTATACCAGCTACTATCTACGTATAAATCTGCTTTGACGGTGTCGCCATCAGTAATTTGGCGCTGTACACCCTCAGTTCGGTAAAATCCAGGTGTTGGGCTAGGGTTAGTTGTGTCGATTCTCATTTCAAGCACGTCGTCACGACCACCAAAACTCGTAGAGTTATAGCCACCAGACGGTGTAGTTCGGTCCTGTGTCCAGTTTGAGCTAAGCTCTGATGGCGTAAAAGGAATTTCGGTGTAATTTGTTACTGCGTTTGCTGTTTCGGGACGCAAAAAGGGTAGTGTTCCAGCCAAGCTGTTTGATAAAAGTATAAGTGTTGCAACAAGGGCTATTAATTTTTTGCTGTAGCGTCGCACGGGTATTGCATAAATAGAATACATAATATAGCACCTCGCTTGTTACATTTGAGAATCTCGCAGATTGACAATATAAGTATACGTCCGATTATTGATAATAGATATACTTTGAAGTATTTTTTACATATAACGTAAGCGTTTTGACGATTGCGTAACACTTACATGAGCTTGCTATAATGTAGGGTATCGACACGCAGACTAAAACTAAACGGAAGAGAGTAATAAAAGTGATATTGATAATAATCGCCGTTTTGGTAGTAGTGGAATTTATAACACTTAGTTTGCTTTATATAAGTGTTGGAAAAAATAAGGATTTTTGGGAGTCCAAAGCAAATGAAGCTGGTGAAATTACGTATTTGGCTCTTGGTGATTCTGCGGCGCAAGGAATTGGGGCAACAAGCCCAATGCGAGGATACGTAGGGGTTATTGCCAAGAGGTTAGAACAAAAAACAGGTAAAAAGGTGCGTATTATAAACCTGAGCGAAACAGGAGCTACGTTAGCAGATTATCTTGAGACCCAGGCACCTAAAGTAGCCGGTATTGAGCCAGATTATGTGACGATAGAAATTGGTGCAAATGACATAAAGACTTTTGATGAAAGCAAGTTTAGAACAGAGTTTAAACAAGTGCTGAGTTCTTTACCAGACGGAACATTTGTGGCAAATATGCCGTTGTTTAACAGCCGGCCTTCGAGTAAAAACCCAGCGAAGCTTGCCAGTGGTTTAGTGGGCGAAGAACTTCAAAATTTCCCTAGACTAAAGTTTGTAGATTTGCAGAAACAAACTATCGAAAACCAAAGTATTTTTGGGTTTGCGCCAGATTTGTTTCACCCTAATAATCTAAGCTACAAAAACTGGGCCGACGCTTTTTGGATAGAGATTGAACCAGAACTATAGCTACATGTGGCTTTTCGCGCCACACTACGACTCTCATTTTTTAATCGCAAAAAACGAGAGGCAAAAAAGCGACAGCCTGTCTGCGAAACATGATTGAACACAAGCTACCAGAACCTAGTCGCGCCCTGAGGACGACAAGCGGTCAAAAGTAGTTCCAATTTTAAGTACTTTTGACTAGCTCAGGGCTTGATTCGACCAGGCTCTGATTGCATTCATCAGTTTACAGAGGGCTGGGTTAGCTACAACTACAGCCCGTATCAACTAGTATGTATAGTATATTAATGCTAATTCTTTAGTGTTTTAGATGACTCAACGGCTCGGAAAAATTGTCTAAGCCCAATAAGCACTAGGTACCAGAATATGATGTTTAGGAATATATTTGTCGTGTCTATGGTGTGGCCACCAAGATTTGGCAGAGGTGTTTCGTCCATATATACTGGCGAGCAAGACGTGTTCTGTACGCTTCTTTGTACGACAATAAACGGTATGCCTCTAGCGTCTCTATTTTGCTCCAAATAATCGCCGAAAGAACACCTATACTTATCTCCTAAACGCCCCACTAATGCTGTAGAGGCAGTGATAACTGTAGCTATTAAAATAAAAAATACAGCTGTCGTAATTTTGTTTTTAAACATTCGATTAAGCATAAAAAAATTATAGCAGGTAAAAAATATCATTATAAACTGAGAATTGATAGATTTTGTTTTACGATGGGGTACAATTAACGATATGAATAAAACTATGCTTTATCTATTTATAACAATTGGCGGGGGGATTGGTGGCTATTTGCCGGTACTTCTTGGCGATAGTTCTATGTTTTCTGGCTGGTCTATTTTGGGCTCGACAATTGGAAGTATTGTCGGCATATTTGTTGCAAAACGGCTATCTGATTACTAAAATCAAAAATTTGGAGGCACCTACCGGATTTGAACCGGTGTACGAACTTTTGCAGAGTCCTGCCTAACCACTCGGCCAAGGCGCCATTTTCTCCAATTGTATTGTTCAGCAGTTCTTATTCTATGACAGTTTGCACATAATATCCTACACTTTTTTATTTCTTCTAGAATTTTATCCCACGAGTATGACTCATTTATAGCCCTTGCAATACTAAAACTTTTAAGTTTTGGGTCGAGATGATCAAAATCAAGTACTCTGATATCATCAATCCCACAATGTTCACAACCCTTGCCAACCATATATTCCGCCATTTTGTCTTGTCTATCTCTTTTTGTGTTTGCTTTTCTAACACGCGCCCTTAACCGATAGGCATCACCATATTTTGCGTAGTGTGCATCATAAAAATATTTACGTTTAACAGCATAACAGTCTTTGCACTGTGAGTGGTATTTGTTTCTTATCTTGTTTTTGTGGTAGAAAAGCTCTAAAGGTTTATCAATCCCACAAACAGTACATCTTTTAATCATAGACAAATCTTAACATAAAGTTTTGCAGACCCAAACTGGTAAGGTGCTGACCAAAAAGCTAAGATGTTTCAGTAAATCTAAACTAGTGGTATAATTCACAAGTCGAAAGAAGTTAACTCTATTGACAAAAGTACGGGCGAGTGTTGTAATTGGTAGCCAAGGCAGACTTAAAATCTGCTGACTTCACGGTCGTGCGGGTTCAAGTCCCGCCTCGCCCACCAAAATATTTTTTATGTACAGATCATTACTAAAAGTTATCCTAGTTTACGCCGTTTTTATTATCGGCTTATCTTTAATTGCTGAGTTTTTAATTTTTGGCGGAGCTCATCCAGAATGTGCCTTCAACGATAGCGTTGGACCATGTGAATTCGTCCCACGAGTATCCCAATACGCTGGCTACGTCGCTTTTCTACTATTACCTCTTTCCGTTGTATATTT
>JAGONL010000057.1 GCA_017993025.1 Candidatus Saccharimonadota bacterium | reverse complement strand
TTGCCGGTAAAGTCGCCTGTACTTCTTATGATCAGCAAATTGTTGTTGGGACTGTAACTCTAGGGTCAGCAACTACTCTTAAAACTAGCTTTTTGCAAAGTTTTGTACCGGCACTTAACGATAGTTTTGTGATAATAAACAATGATGCGTCAGATGCAGTTTCTGGTACTTTTACAGGTTTAGCTCAAGGTGCAACTTTTGTTGTAAGTGGTGTTACTTTTCAGATTAGTTATACGGGTGGTGATGGCAACGACGTAGTTTTAACAGCTACAGCTGTTCCTGCAACAGCACCTAATACAGGTATTGGTTCAATAATTTCTAATCCACTAATTACATTAATCTCAGCATTGTTTGTAGCTGGGACTTTAGTAGCTGTACGTAAATTGAATTATTAAATATCAAACTTTAAAAAGAAAAAGGAAAACAAAATGAAAAAACAGCAAATAAAAGCGACGTTTAGCGCGGTAGTGATTGGTATATTGTCGCCCCTTGCTATGGCTGTTCCGGCAAGTGCAGCTACGGCTACCTGGGCTGGACATCACCCAACAGGCGGATATGATGGCCTAGCAGGCACTGCAGATAATTGGGTGGGGTCATATGCGCCGCTATCTGGTGATTCAGTTGTTTTCGGTACAAGTGGTATTAATCAGATTATAGAGCTTGATGCAGCACATACAGTGCCTGTTGAAGGTACTCCATCTCTTGAACTTGCTAGTATTGTTTTTAGCGGAGACTGGAGCGGAACCAGCTCTAAGAGCTATACAATTTCATCAGATAATATAATTAATCTTTCTGGAAATATTGAATCTATAATGACCGGTAATGCTGGCGACCAACAACTCAAAGCTTCCGTCTCTTTGCAGACAGACTCTACATTTAAAACTTCTGGAGCTAACACATTATCTGTTGGCGACACTGCTACAACCCTAAATCTGGGTTCTAAAAACCTAACCCTAGATGCAAATGGCGGAACTTTATCGCTACTTGGTAAAATCACAGGAACGGGAAATCTAATAAAGTCAGGGAACGGAAGGGTAAACGTTCAAACAAGCCCGGGAACAGGAGGATTTACAGGAGGATTTACTGTGTCCAATGGTGAACTAATTGCTACTGGAAATCTTGGAGTCGTTACGGTTTCCGGTGGAACACTCAAAGGAGGAGGCGTTGTCGGCGGGATAACAATGACGTCAGGCACAGTCGCACCAGGAAATAGCCCAGGAGTTTTATTCTCTGGTAATGTAGTGTTTACGGGTGGTACACACGCAGTAGAGCTTGGAGGCAAGGGGATGGCTGAATTCGATGTTTTGGCTGTTAGCGGTACAGTTAACCTTGGTACAGAGACTACATTAAGTCTTTCACTTGTTAACGGTTTCGCACCGGCTGTTAATGATTCTTTCAAGATTATTGACAACGATGCTGCTGATGCTGTTACGGGTACGTTTAAAGGTATAGCAGACGGTGCAAAAGTCACCCTTGGTAGCTACACCTACCAAATAAATTATGACGGCGGAGACGGCAACGACGTTATGCTATTAGTCACCGGAACTCCAAGCGCGCCTGATACAGGCACTGGCTCAATAATCGGCAATCCTCTAGCCACACTAGCACTAGCGTTATTAGTAGCTGGTGTAGTAGCAGGGTACAGAGTGTACGAGATAAAAAAAGTTCGACGTTAAAAATTCAGTAAATTTTGGTTTAGTTGACACCCATCCCGGGCGCACATGGAAATCCATGCGGGGTGGGTGTCAAAAATAAAAATATAAAAGGGAAAAAAGAACAAAAATGAATTCGCAACGTGTTTCGCTAAGTAGCTCTGTGTTTGCGGGAAGAGTCAAGAAGTTTGACTCCTATCAGCACAATCCAAGAACTTCTCAGCGAGCCACATTACAAAGACCACAAAAGATACTGGATAGCACCTACGGTAAAGTTAACCAGGTTAATAAATCTATTGAAGTTTTACCTAGGCACACCAGTCCGACAATAATTAATAATCACGAATTTAAGCATTTGAGTCACAAAAATTCTGTTAACACTGTAAAACTACAAAGAAATTTTTCAGCGTCTTCAAGAACAAACGTTGGTGTGTCACCGGTTCAGCAACTTGCGCTGAATGCAGTATCTAAATCGTCAGTTTCCTATAGCGTTGTGATTGAAAATCAGTTTAACTCTATGCAGCTAAATAAAAAAGTAAAAAAGAAATTATCAAAACTTCAGCTAACATTCTATGGCGTTGGTGTAATGATTTTTCTATTTGCCGGTGGTGTAAGCGTTCAGACTTTACTTACTAACAATGCAGCCAAAGAACAGCTGGGTGTACTAGGTGCACAGACCAACACTATAGATGAACAAGGTGTAGAACAGGGTACCGGAAGCGACCCGGCAGAAGGGGCAGTAAGCGCGCAAGCGATTGCAAACTATAAAACAGACCCAGAGCTACCGCGGGTTATTCGAATACCAGACCTAGGGGTATACGCCAGAATTAAGCATACTGGTACTAAAAATGGTGCCGTAGACGCGCCTTCGAATATTAACGATGTTAGCTGGTTTAACGAAAGTGCGAAACCCGGAAACGCCATAGGTGCGTCGCTACTTCTAGGACACGTTTCTGGCTGGACTGTATCTGGTGTGTTTAAGAAATTAGATCAACTAAAACCTGGGGATAGGTTTGAAATTGAGAAGGGTAGCGGAGAGAAATTAATCTACGAAGTTACTAAAGGCGAACAGATACCAGTTGACCAGGTTGATATGACAAAAATTCTAGGCACGGAAATAGCTGGAGAGCACGATATGAAACTTATGACATGTTCGGGTAAATACAATAAGGAAACGAAACAATTTGAACAACGCTATGTAGTATATGCAAAAATTCTTAGATGATTGTGCATAAAACCATTGCGCAGGTTGACTGAAATTGCGTATTATTAATCTAAGGTTTGTAATCGAATGTGTGAGAGCAAATCAAATTTGAGAATTTTTATTATTTATATTTCGAAATATTGTTTCAAAATCAGAGAAGCTAAAGAAGTGAAAGTGATTGCTTGATAGGTTTTTGAGGCAGCTCGATAGAAAGGGGAGGTCCATATTATGGGTCCAATTATCGCAGTAGCGCTTGTAGCGCTAGGTGCTGGTTATGGTGTTAGCACCTACACAACAAAACAAAAACTAGGAAGTGCAGAGGAAAACGCCAAAAAGGAACTTGAAAAGGCAAAAAGAGAATCCATAAAGCTAGTAAACGAAGCAAAAGAAGAAGCTTTAAAATTAGCTGACGAAGCTCGTCGAGACGACCAAAAGCGTAGAACTGAAGTTAAGGACATTGAAAAGCGTCTGCTTGATAGAGAAACCAATCTAGATAGGAAATTAGACGAAATTGATAAACGGGCTGAAAAGCTACGCACTGCCGAGTCAGAGGCAGAAGAACTTAAAAACGATATTCGCGACATTCGTTCTAAACAGCAAGAAAAATTAGAGAAAATAGCAAAACTTACTAAGGCTGATGCAGCTGATAAGTTAATGAAGATGACCGAGCGTGATATCAAGGACGATTTACTAGGGCTTGTTAACAAACTTCAAAACGATGCCAAAGAAAACGCCGAAGATTTGGCAGGAATGTACATTGTCCAGGCAATGGAACGTATGGCCAGTGAAGTTACCGCAGAAAGAACTATATCCGCTCTTAAGCTTACAGACGATGAAATGAAGGGTAGAATTATCGGCAAAGAAGGTAGAAATATTCAGGCCATTCAGAAGGCTACAGGTGTAGATATTATGGTTGACGATACCCCGGGTATGGTTGTTTTGAGTTCATTTGACCCAATACGGCGAGAAGTGGCTAGACGAACAATGGAGATGTTAATGAAAGACGGCCGTATACATCCAGGTCGTATTGAAGAAGTAGTAGAAAAAGCACAAAAAGAAGTACATAAAGACGTCATAAAATTCGGAGAAGACGCTGCTCGTGAAGTTGGTATTATCGGCATACCTAAAGAAGTTTTACAGTTGCTTGGTGAACTTAAATATCGTACTAGTTATGGGCAAAACGTACTTAAACATTCTACTGAAATGGCACATATTGCCGGTATTTTGGCAGAGCAACTAGGTGCTGATGTTAAAACTGCAAAATATGCGGCACTGATTCATGACATGGGCAAGGCCCTAACCCACAAAATGGAAGGCAAACACCACCATATTAGTGGTGAAATGGCCAGAAAATACGGAGTACCAGAAGCTGTAGCTCAAGCAGCTGAACAGCATCATGATGATGTAGAGGCTACCTCAGTTGAAGCAGTTATTGTTAGGGTCGTTGATGCCATTTCTGCATCACGACCTGGTGCTAGAAACATCAGCGCCGAAAATTTCTCAGAGCGCATGCGTGATCTAGAGAATACTGCTCTAGGATTTGCAGGTGTTGAGAAAGCCTACGCAATTAGTGCAGGCCGTGAAGTGCGAGTATTTGTTAAGCCGGTAAGCATTGACGATCTTGGTGCTATACAGCTCGCAAGAGATCTTGCAAATAAAATTGAGAGTACCATGCAATATCCTGGTACAATTAAAATCAACGTTATACGTGAAACAAGAGCAATTGAATTTGCAAAATAGTTAACAAGTTAAGTTAAAATAAGATAAGGAATAATAGGGTGGAAGAAAATAATACAGCACAGCCAGAAAATAATTCAGAAAAAGAACATTTGGTTTCAAACCAACCAGTTAGCGTAGCTGAGCAGCCTGCTCAAGTAACTCAGCCAGCAGAAAATAATTCAATATCCGAGCCTTCAAAAAAGAATAAAAAACTAACTATTAAAACAATAGTCATTGGACTTTTAATTGTTGCGTTGACTGGATTGTCTATTTATTTTTGGACAGATGCTCGTCAGGCTCGCCAAAGTAGCCCCGAGGGCGTAGCACAAAAGAATGTTGCTGAAACAACAGAAGTTATAGACTCTTTAGGTAAAATTCTTTTGCTTAGTGCAGACCAAGAACCCACCGTCGCTAGAGTAGAAAATCCCGATACACTAAAACAGTCAAATCCAGACTTCTATAAGGATATTCAGCAGGGTGACTATCTAGTACTCTACCCTCAAAGAGCAATTGTTTACCGAAAAGATATT
>JAGONL010000056.1 GCA_017993025.1 Candidatus Saccharimonadota bacterium | reverse complement strand
ATATCAAACCGCTCAAATTCCTTTTTCCAAGCATCATACCGTGGCATAAAGGCCATTGGCATCTCTATTGCTACAGCATGCACGTCTTTTACCTGAAGTTGTTTTGATAGCCACGGAAACCAGTGCCTATTGCTATTAGTTGGACCATCGGTGCTGTACCACTCTTCGCGGTCAGGCCGTCCAGGAATTAAAATTGCATTTTTCATCCTTCGGCCTCGGCTATTTTCCTTCTAATTTCCTCTAATCTATCATCGTCCATTTTTGGACCCTCAGAAGAAGTAATATGGCCTTGGTACTCTTCATTAAACTCTGTTTGTTTGCTCCAAACATTGGTTTCACCAGCAAGTTCACCAATTAATGGCAACAACTTAACATGTACATGCGCAACACCCGTGCCTTCAACAATCATGGCAACCCTAGGCGTATTAAAAGCTTTTTCAATTTTTCTAGCTACAATTTTTGAAGCTTTTAGTAATCCCTGATATTCCAAATCATCCAAAGAAAACAGATAATCTCCAACATTTTTCTTAGGTATTACAACAGTAAACCCCGGAGTGTTTGGAAATGGTGTCAAAAATGCCATATAGTTATCGTCTTGCCAGACAATATAAGCACTCATCTCACCAGATACAATCTTGTCAAAAATAGTATTCATTTTTGAGCCCTCGGTGTAGTTTTAAGTGCTATATATAACAATACTAATACTCCACTATCCACGACTAAAATGCCCAGCGCACCGGACCAGTCATTATCAATAATACTGCCTACGAATATTGCTGTTAGAAGTAGCGTCAAGATAATTAGAAAAGATTTAATTATTATTCTCTCGTGATTAGCCAACTTGTCAAAAATCGTTCTAGTTGCCATTATTTTTTACCTTGTTTTGTTGTTTTCTGAAAAAAATATAAAGCTAATGATGTTAGAACAGCTGATATTGCATATACGCTAGTAACGAAATTATCGTCCTTGCTTATTGAGCTAAAGAAGAAATAAATATTAAAGCCAGCAACAATAAGCAAACTGAGTGTAATAATGTCATATTGATTCTTTTTCATGCTTCGCCTCTTCCTAAGAACTGTAAACTGTAAACTGTAAACTGTAAACTACCCACCTAAAACTGCCTTAGGAAGTTTAAGTTTCCGCTCTCGAAATGACGGATGTCTTCAATTCCGTGTTTCATCATAACCAAACGCTCAATACCATTGCCCCACGCAAAGCCTGTGTAAATTTCTGGGTCAATGCCCGCTGAGCGCAATACATTAGGATGAATCATGCCACAACCAAGAAGCTCTAGCCATTTCTGCTCTTCAGAATCATTTTTCTTTAGTGAATCTGGTCGCTCAATTGCAAATTCAAAACTAGGCTCTGTAAACGGAAAGTAAAATGGCTGTAATTTTGTCTTAAGCTCTTGTCCAAAATATTCGTTCATAAAGCTAGATAGCGTAGCAATCAGATTCCCAACGGTGATTCCTTCACCCACATAAACACCTTCTATCTGATAGAAAGTATGTTCGTGCGTTACGTCAATATCTTCGTTTCTAAAAACTCTGTCCGGTATCACTACAGCTATGGGTTCGCCAGCCTCGAGATTAGCCATATATTTCTGCATTACCCTGTTTTGCATAGTGCTTGTATGTGCCGGCGCAATTAACCCTTCATCAGTCATAAAAGTGTCGTAATCATCCCTGGCCGGGTGACCTTCTGGGAAGTTTAGGCTCTCAAACATATGAAAATCGTCATCAAGCTCGCGTGATTCTTCAACAACAAAACCCATACGCTGATAAATATCGCATATAGTGTTTATTTCAGTATTCAGCGGGTGAATACTACCCTGTTCACTAGATAGCAACGTGGGTCTCTTGTCGGCAGGAGTATTAATATCCCACGGTGCAGTAACATCAATAAAAGTTAACTGTTGACTGTTAACTGTTGACTGTTGACTGTCTTCTACCCATCTTTGAACTTCAAGCTTTAGTTCATTTACGGCTTTGCCGTATTCCGCTCTACTGCTTGCGTCTACTTCCCGTATTCCATCGTACAGTGAGCGCAAAGAAACACTGCGCAAAATAGCCTTTTTGTCTGCCAATCCCTCAAACTCGTCTTTTAACGCTTTTCGCGCTGTTTCAATCTGCTTCATCTGAACACTATTGTATATCTTAAAAACAACAGATACAACTCCCTTACGTATCCGCTCTTGTTTAACTTATTATATCGCGCCAATTTTTAACAAAACCCAAAGCAACTGCATACGGAAGAGATGTTGTTTTACTGTGTTCTGCTAACGACTTTGCATTGAATTTAAGATTATTATTTTCTAGCATTTTTACATACTGTCTGTACCCAACAATCTGTGGCCAATGCCGTTTTAGTTTTTCTGTAATAAGCCACTGACGCCCTACGATTTTTGCCCTATAATAATTAAGAATCACCGAAATAACAAATAGTGGAATAAAAAAATAAATACTTATGAAAAAAGCACCTACAAGAAGTTTTATTAACATTTCACTATCAGTGGCACCGTTTATTACAGCTCCGTACGCCCAAGCACCAGCAAAAGGTAGATAAATAAGAAATATAGATACCATTATAAATATCTTGAAAGAACTAAATAAAAACCTTAGCATGAACCTATCTCGCACAAATTGTCTCCTGGATAAATCTGAATGCACAAACTGAGTAAAAACAGTTTCCCTTGCCATCACCTGAAATGAAAAACTGTCGTTCTTGTGCGTAGTAAATCTTCTTACCAAAACTTCAGCCGTTACACCGTCAGGATTATCAGTAGCCTCTATAAGTTTTTTCTCATACGATTTTAAACTATCATCTATCCGTGGACCAGCAAAAATTCTCTTTTTTTCATCCACCTTTTTTACATGAAGTAACCCACGCTGGATTAGGTGAATTATCGTAGCACCAACCTCTAGTTCTTTTAATTTTCCATCAAAAAGATAGCCGATTTCTGCTGGGTTTAAATCTAGAGGTGAAAGATATTCTGCAGTTATCGGAGTTTTTTTTAGTCTTCTTGATATAAAATATTTTTTACGAAGTATTATTATTGGCAAAATGAAAATAGCGCCAAATAAAGCCAGCAGTGCGAATGGCACCGCTGTCACCTCCACACCGCGTAATGAAAACGACAATGCACCTTGCTCAAGCGCAGTTAACATAAGCTAATATTATCATAAGTAGCTCTGATAAGTGATAGCGGAAAGAGGACCGAGGATTGTGGATTGGTAATTTTAAGTAAAATAATTATGACTTATTACCCTCTATCTCCTATCCTCAATCCTCAATCTGTACCTAGACTCCGTTGCTAAAACACTCAAAACCCAGCACGCCGCTCAGTCCGTAAAAGTCCTTTGATAATGACACTGAAAAATAATCCATATATTACTAGCGAGCCTATCATAGCGTATTTCAAATCAATGCTAGCTAAGCCATTAATGATGATTACCAAAGGGATATAGAACAACCTACGAACAACTGAAGAAAAGGATATTACAGTTGACTGAATATCACTTGGGGATGACTGTTGTATTAATGGACCAATAAGCGCTGTGTACCAGCCGAATGCTAAATTAAACACAACAAAAGCCCAGGCGGTTATTTCATTAATAGATATTCCTAAAATCGCATACGAAGCAAACACCGCAACAACAGGAATAGTGACTTGTTGAATTACACTAAGAGATTCATGAAGTCTTCTTGCTAACAACGCTCCAATGCTATTTGCTGTCCAGGTGATAGCCCAGATAAACCCTAGCATTTCAGGAGCATAACCAGCATATAGAAAAACAGGACCAAGAATGAATGCCATAGTATGAGTTAAATTGCCTGTAAAAACTCCTGTTAAAACACGCCAGCGGAGTTGCTCGTGGCCAGAAAAAGTAAATTTACCTATATCTATCATGTCACGAATTGGATGTTTGTCACTCTTGCGCCTTTCGCCGACCTCAATAATAAAAATTGAAACTATAGCTCCTAGGAAAAACATACCAGCAGATACATAAAAAGGCCATCGGATGTTGGTAGTCCCTAGCCATCCCGCAAATAACACTCCTGCTATCATTGCTGCTGGCTTTATAGCAGAAAGCTTTGCGTTTACCTTTGTATAGCTTAGGCCTAACTTTTTTGAATATGACTTTAATAGCCCAACATCAGCTCCATTTGTTGCAGCTAAACCTATAGCCACAATAATTTCACTTAAAATTACTATTTCGAAACTATTTGCATTTGCGTAAAGAACAAGTCCTGTGCCTGCTAATAAATCACCAGACATATTCACTGCTCGCCTGCTATATCTATCTGCAAGCCAGCCAGTAGGCACATCAAATAGCAGTGCTACAGCCATAAATACTGCTTGAGACACACCTACTTGTAACTGAGTCATTCCAATATCGTTGAACAGTAAGTTTATTACTGGCATCGTAATCATAAGCGATGTTATAACCGCCTCAAACTGCAATAGATAAAAACTAGTTTTTAGTTTCTTCATTATTATTCGACTATAAAGCCGTCCTTTTGGCGTTTCCATAAGTCTGCGTAAATTCCACTCTTAACCTCTAGAAGTTCGTCGTGTGAACCCATTTCTGCTATCTTGCCTTTTTCTATAACCACAATTTTGTCCAAATGTTTTAGGGTTGAAAGCCTGTGCGCAATAACTACGGCGGTTCTACCCTTCATGAGTTCATGTAGGGCTTTTTGAATTGCCTGCTCTGACACACTATCAAGAGCACTAGTTGCTTCGTCAAGTAGTAGTAATGGCGAATCTTTCAAAATAGCTCGAGCAATAGCGATTCGCTGTCTTTGTCCGCCGCTTAGTTTCACACCACGTTCTCCCACTAGGGTATCTAGACCTTGAGGTAGTTTCTGAACAAACTCAAGAGCGTTTGCTTTTGTTAGCGCCGACACTATCTCTATATCGTTAGCTGTTGGTCTTGAATATACAATATTGTCCCTAATTGTTCTATTAAACATACTGGTGTCTTGTGGTACATAAGCACTAATAGACCGTATAAAACTTGGGTCCCTGTCTGTGGCATTCACGCCATTTACGATTATTTTTCCAGATGTTGGCTCGTAAAACCCTAGTATAAGTCCTATTAATGTAGATTTTCCAGCACCACTATGTCCGACGATTCCTACCTTTTG
>JAGONL010000011.1 GCA_017993025.1 Candidatus Saccharimonadota bacterium | reverse complement strand
GACTCAGAGATTATACACCGACAGCAAAGATTGAAGCTGTCGCAGATCGTACGAGTATGAGCGAACATGCCAAGAAATTATTTTATGTTCATGACCCTGAACTTTTAGGCAAAGAAACATTTCAAATCAACTGTACAGTTGGCGAGTCAACAATAGTACTTGGTTGCTATATTTCAAATCAGAGAATCTATCTTTTTGAAGTGGTTGAACCAAGACTTGACGGTGTTATTGAAGTTACTGCTGCACATGAAATGTTGCATGCTGGATACGACAGACTTGATTTAAACGAAAAAGAAAGAGTCGATAAACTATTGCTCGAGGCCTATGACCGCATTGATAACGTGAGACTTAGTGAAATTATAGAGAATTATCGACAAAGGGATCCAAGTGTTGTTAATAACGAGCTACACTCTATTTTAGGAACAGAATACCGCGATTTGCCAAAAGAATTGGAAGATTATTATTCAAAATATTTTGTGGACAGACTGTCGGTTGTGACTCTTGCTGAGACATATGCTGATGAATTTGAAAAACGTGAAACTCAAATTGCAGAGTATGACAGCAAGTTAAATGAACTCAACGGTGAAATAACCAGAATACAGGCTGAACTAACATTGCAAAACAATGCACTCCAAAACAGCAAAAGTAAGATAGAATCGTATAAAGAAGACCCTCAGAGATACAATAGTGCGGTTACGGTATATAACAAAGACGTCGGTGTCTATAATAGCGGTGTAACAAAAGTTAAATCACTAGTAGAAGAGTACAACGCCATCGTAGTTGAGAGAAATAAGATTGCTGTTGAAGAAAGAGAATTAGTAGAAGCTATCGACACGCGTGAATCAGAGCTGTAGACTATAGCTAATGGCTAAAAAACACCACGTAAGCTACTCCTGTAATTCATGCGGAAATATGCAAACCTCTTGGAGTGGCAAATGTTCTCAGTGCGGAGAATGGAATACCCTTGTTGAGAATATTGAAATTTCTAATTTACAGATAAAACAAAATGGTACTAATTTAAAAGTTCAATCAGTTATCGATGTGTCAGCAAAAGAAACAAAAGAACGGATTTTGACTGGTGATAAACAGCTTGACGTAGTTTTAGGAGGTGGTTTTGTGCAGGGAAGTGTCGTGCTGTTAGCAGGCCAGCCCGGTATTGGCAAGAGTACGTTGTTATTGCAAATTGCTCATGATGTATCGCTGAATGTTCCCACGTTATATGTCAGCGGTGAAGAATCTGCTCATCAAGTTGCCTCTCGGGCGATAAGATTAAATAGAAATAAGTCTGACTTAAAACTAGCATCATCTACGGTTGCAGATGATATAGCAAAAACGATTTCAAGTGGAGAGTTCAAGGTTGTCATTGTAGATTCTATACAAACAATCACGTGTAATGATATCAGCTCTACTGCTGGCTCAGTCAGTCAAATAACAAACAGTTCAAACATGTTGTCTCAAGCTTCAAAAGCCAGTGATACTACTTTAATTATTGTTGGACATGTGACAAAAGAAGGCTCTATTGCTGGCCCAAAAATACTAGAACATAGTGTTGATGCTGTTCTTCAACTTGAGGGAGATAGATATGGGGGCTTTAAGGTACTAAGGTCTATCAAAAATCGTTTTGGTTCTACCAACGAAGCTGGAATATATGAGATGAAGGAAAGCGGGCTAGTAGCCGTAGACAATCCATCGGCATCACTTCTGGAAGAAAGACAAGTCACTGATGGGTCGGTAGTTCTGGCTACTATGGAGGGTACCAGACCCTTGCTAGTAGAGATTCAGGCTTTAGTTAATACATCATCTTATGGATACCCTAAACGAGCTTCTAGCGGCTTTGATCAAAACAGGCTCAACCTCCTTATTGCAATGCTTGAGAAAAGAACAAAGCTTGCGCTAGGTGACAAAGATATTTACATTAATGTTGTTGGCGGCATTGCTGTTAACGAACCTGCTGCAGACCTTGCAATATGCATGGCAATCGCTTCAGCGTCTAAAGGCATGCAGTTAAAGAAAAACGCCGTCGTATTTGGGGAATTAGGTCTTAGTGGTGAAGTACGTCATGTATCACATATCGAAAAAAGAGTAGCCGAAGCCAAGAAACTAGGTTTTGAGGCTGCTATCGGGCCTAAATACCGCGGTGAAGGCAAAATGCCACTCCTAACTCCAGTAAAAGACATCCGTTCTGCACTTAATAATTTTCTGGAGAAAGAATGACTACAATATACCTCTTAACAGTGATAGTAATATTATATTTAATTTTAGATACTAGAAAAATTGTTACACAAGACAAACAGCCAAAATTCGGTAAATCAGTAGTAATGGACACCAGTTCACTTATTGATGGTAGAATTTTAGACGTGGTAAAAGCTGGATTTTTACAGCAAAAAATAATAGTACCTAAAATTGTCTTGCGAGAACTTCAATTGCTAGCTGACGGCAGGGATGCTCATAAAAGAGAAAGAGCTCGCCTAGGGCTTGATGTTGTATCAGAACTTCAACAATTGAAAACTACAAATGTTGAAATAGATAATTTTGGTTTTGCGGATTCTCAATTAACTGATGAACTTATTCTACAGTTAGCGATTAAGCGAAACGCTTCACTATGTACAACTGACTTTAATCTAAACAAAGTAGCTATAGTCGAGGGTGTTTCTGTATTAAACGTAAACGAACTAGCTCAGGTTCTAAGACCTAAAATGTTACCTGGTGAAAAAATTGAAGTAAAAATTATACAAAAAGGTGAGGGGCAAGGACAAGGTGTTGGTTATTTTGACGATGGAACTATGGTTGTAGTTGACGGTGCAGGTAGGCTAAAAAACAAAGTAGTCAGCGCTAAAGTAGAGAGAATGATCCAGACAAAAGCCGGCAAAATGATTTTTGCAGTATTGATTTAGTAATTTATTATATATTTTAAGGACGGTCAAGGGAGCTGAAACGGCACATCCTTAGAGTCTTGTGCTTCATACAGCACACTGTCGGTTACGTACGCTGTGACCGTTGCAGTGTTGGACAGCGCAGATGTGTAGTTGAACTGATATACTCCTGGCGAGACTATGTCTATAGCGCCGTCAGCTATTACGTTGCCATCTATACTAACCGTTAACTTACCGGTAATTTTATCTGACGCAATTGGGTGCGTGCCACTTCCTACCGAAACTTCAAATGTGTAACTTCCGCCACCGTTATCAAATGTTGCTAGAGACACAGTTGGTTTTATGTCTTCACATTTATGAATATCATCAGAGTCCTCTGAGTTTGTAGTAGCATTATAAAATGGATCGCTAGAATATTGCGCTGCATTTCCTATTGGTGTTTCTTCAACTGCTAAAGGTGGCGTACATTCTGTAGCTTTCTTCTGAGACACTTTGTCTTTCTTTACATTTTCACCAGGTTTTGCTCCACCCGGTTTTACATACCAAGAAGGAAATATATCGTTGCTAGGACTTGGCTCTATTGAACTTACGCCAACATGGCTTGAAACAACATATGCTGGGAGTGTTTGCACTCCTGCCGGCTTAACACGTGCAACTGGTTCTTTTCCGTCGTGAGCTCTTTGCATAAAGTTAGTCCAAATTGGTTGCGTCATAGTTTCCATGAATCCACTCATTTCTACCTGTCCCGTGTGGTGTCCAACCCATACTCCAGCTGCATATTTTGTCGAAAAGCCCATCATCCAACCGTCTTTATTGTCGTTGGTAGTACCGGTTTTTAATGAAAAATCCCAGCCCTTATAATCATGCGATTTTCTGCTCATATAGCTTGCACGTGGGTCTGACATTATATCTGCAACAATATATGCAGAATCAGGACGCACAACTTGTTCACCAGCACTCGGCTCCCATTCATAAAGTTTTTTGCCTTTAGAATCTTCAACTTTTAGAACGTAACTTTGAGGGACTTTGTTCCCGTTTCTAGAAATAGTCGCATAAGAATGTACGTGCTTATCAAGATGTAGATATGCACCGTCACCAATCGCAGAGGCTCCATAACACTGGGTTTCTATCTTGTTTTGGAAATCTTCGTAACATTTGTATCCACCTGTTTGGCGTTCGCTATCGTAGAGTCCTAGTTTATTTGCTGTTTCAATCGTCTTATCAACTCCTACAATAAGCATTGCCTTTACAGCGGGCACGTTACGAGAACCACCTAAAGAATAACGCAGTGAAACAGGTCCAGGATACCTAAAATCATAATCTTGTAGACAGTTACCCTTATTTCTACCTGTAGTCTTGTTGGTACACGGATAGCCCTCTAAAGGACCCTGAGTATCATATAGCACCGAACCCGCACCGGAGTTAGTGGTGTGTTCGATAAGCGATAAATAGTCGTATGGTTTAAAGCTTGAGCCTGGAGGTAGTGGACGTTGAGCAAAGTTAAATTCACCAGCACGTTCTTTGTTGTTAAAATCAGCACCACCTACAAGTGCTACAACCTGTCCGGTTTCTACATCTTCTGCAACAAATGCCGCGGTATCTCCCTTTTGTCTTTCAACCTGTTTTATTCCTTTTGCAACTTCCTCTTCTGCGATTTTTTGTAGTCCTAGGTCTAGTGTGGTTGTAACTTTCCAACCACCTCGCAAATAAGAAGACTCAGTCAAATCCGCCTCAACCTGGCTTTTGGCTGCCAAAACAAAGTGTGGTGCGACTATTCCGGTATATTTTGGTTGTCGTTCCTTTAGCTTGGCAAGAGTATCAATTTGTTTAGCTGCTTCTCGTTCTTCAGCTGTTATATAACCTTCTTCAACCATGATGTCTAATATGAAGCTTTGTCTGCCCAGAAGCTCTTCACGCTCGAAATATGGACCGTACGGTGAATATGTAGGCGGGGATTTAGGAACCGACGCTAGAAGGGTAGCCTCGTCGAGTGTTAAGTCCTTTGCGGATTTACCGAAATAAGTTCTGGAAGCAACCTCAGCGCCGTATTCAATAGGACCATAAGGTGCAGAGTTTAGATATGCTGTAAGAATTTCATCTTTTGAATAACTTCTTTCAAACTCGACAGATAGAATTAATTCCTTTATTTTTCTAGTAACAGTTTTTTCAGTAGAGAAGCCTTCAGTTGTCAACTTTACTAATTGCTGAGTAATAGTAGAACCACCTTGGGTAGCGCCACCAAAGGCGTTATTCCAGGCAGCTCTTGAGATGCCCTTAACATTAAAACCGTTGTGGTTATAGAAATCACGATCCTCAACGGCTATTGTGGCATTTTTAAGATAGTCAGATATGCTTGCTGATTCTACAGGTACACGCTTAACTGCATCGTAATCTTCCCATAGAAGCGTGTCACCTGTTTTGTCATAATATCGTATACTACCACCAATGTTGTTGCCAGAAATATCTTTAAGGTTAGGAAGGTCTTTTCTGAAGTAAGCAAAAAGCCCTGCTAGCAATAAAAACCCAACTGCAAAACTGATTCCAGCAAGTTTTAGACCCATATACAGTCCGTCACGGCTAAACCAATAAGCAAATAATCGTTTAGGGTGCATTCTGAACAGCACTCGCTTTAGACGACCCTTTGGCATTCCTTTAAGTCGCTCTGCCTTGCGTAATGCTTTGGCGTCACGTCTGGCTTTGCTCTTTTCGTTCATAGTACGATTGAGTTTAATTGTCTTGCCAGATTTTGTAACAAATTTGTTGCCCTTGACACGTCTTTTAACAGAACGTCTTTTTCCAGATAAATCGGGCTCGTTTTTAGGGGTCGTCATACTAAATTAAATAACTCCATTAATCAATACCATTATAGCAAACAGACCCGTCTATCCGAAAATGTAACTTTTTAACCAAAGACAACTACTATCTTCTTAAAATGCTAAAAATCCTATATAATTAAAGTTATTATGACTTTATCAGAAGAACTTGTTTGGAGAGGTTTTGTAAATCAAACCACTCTTAAAGATATTACTACGCTTGATGGTGAGCCAATAAGCTTTTATTGGGGGGTAGACCCAAGCGCTGACTCTATGCAAATTGGTAATTTAGCCGCCGGTATGATGGCCAGAGCATTCATAAAACATGGGCACCATGCAGTACTACTAGTTGGCGGCGCTACAGGGATGATCGGTGACCCAGACGGAAAAGCGCAAGAAAGAGACCTGCTAACTCTAGAACAGATTCAGGTAAACAAAAAAGCAATTACAGGACAGTATAATCAGGTTTTTAATGGTATGACGTTTGAAGTAGTTGATAACTATGACTGGTTTAAAGATTTAAATTATCTAGAATTTTTGCGCGCAGTCGGCAAACACGTACCAATGAGAATAATGCTAAGTCGTGAGTTTGTTCAGTCTAGGTTAGGTGAAGACGGTGCTGGTATTAGCTATGCAGAGTTTAGCTACTCTCTTATTCAAGGCTACGATTTTCTGCATTTATACAAAGATTACGGGGTTACGCTACAAATTTGTGGAGCTGACCAGTGGGGTAATTCAATCGCAGGAGTTGATTTAATACGCAGAATAGCTGGAGGCGAGGCTCACGTTTGGTCTACGCCACTAATTATTAACCGAGCAACAGGCAAAAAATTTGGCAAAACGGAAGATGGTGCCATATGGCTTGACGATAAAAAAACTTCTGTTTTTAAATTTTACCAATTTTGGATTAACGCAGACGACGAAGGTGTTGGAGAATATTTAAAAATTTACACAGATATGGACAAACCAACCATTGACGAAATTCTAGAATCACATAACGAAATGCGTAGTAGCCGCCTGGCACAGAAACATCTAGCATTTGAAGTCACGAAAATAGTTCACGGTCAGAACAGAGCAGAGTCTGTACGAAGAATCAGCGAAGTTTTGTTTGGTGATGAACCATTTGATACGTTGTCGTCAGAAGATTTCAAGGAATTAAAATCTGAACTTCCAACATTCATAGTAAAGGTTGGTGATAATATGCTTGATGTTTTGGTTAAGACTGGCCTAGCTGACTCAAAAGGCAATGCTAGAAGGTTCATGGACGCATCAGCAATATACATAAACGGTAGTCAGCTTTCACTAGAGAAAACAACAATAGACCTTGGTGACGTTATCGATGGATTTGTGATATTACGTCGTGGTAAAAACGTAACTGCATTGCTTGAAATAGAATAAATCTGCTACACTAGACCGCATTATGCCTACGAAAAAACTAAACAAAGCAGATCAATATAATGACCCTAAACACAACTATCTAAAGTATTGGGATGGTAGAGAATACGAACATGCTTCTGAGGAGCTAGCGATATCGCGGATGCTTAAAGGTAAGAAATTTAAAAAAGCTGTCGACGTCGGTGGAGGATATGGGCGCTTGTCAGTATTTTTACGTAAATTTGCAGATGAGGTAACGCTAGCGGAACCATCACAACAACAACTAGATATAGCAAAAGACTATCTAAAAGATAAACCATCTGTAATTTCGAAATTAGCTCAGGCAGAAGCTTTGCCTTTTAAGGATGGTGAGGTAGACCTAGTGTTAGTCGTAAGGGTTCTTCATCATCTACCTGATCCGATGCCAGCTTTTGAGGAAATAAACAGAGTTTTAAAAAAAGATGGCTACTTCCTACTAGAATTTGCTAACAATGCTCATTTTAAAAACCGCATTAAGCACTTAGTTAAACTACAGAAAATGCCGCTAGACCCAGTAGATATCAGGAGTGCAGAAAATCAACGAGCTGACGAAATCCCGTTTGTTAATCACAACCCTAAGACAGTCAAGAAACAGCTTGCTCAAGCTGGATTTAAACTTGAAAAAGTTCTATCAGCATCTAACTTCCGCTCCACGACTTTAAAGAAAACATTAGGCAAAAAACCACTTCTAGCACTAGAAAAAGCAACCCAATTGCCGTTAGCTCACGCCTACTTTGGCCCATCAACTGTATTTCTACTTAGAAAAGTTTAGTAGCCAAAGAGAAGTTGTTTGATTGTTGTGTCATACTAAAACTATGACTGATATGCGATATCTAAAAGGAGTTGGGGAGAGTTCA
This sequence comes from Candidatus Saccharimonadota bacterium, assembly GCA_017993025.1. Taxonomy (GTDB): domain Bacteria; phylum Patescibacteriota; class Saccharimonadia; order Saccharimonadales; family SZUA-47; genus JAGONL01. The sequence continues at coordinate 11,496 of JAGONL010000011.1, read as the reverse complement.
GCTTTACTTCTTAGCAAGCTAGGGTTGAGTACGCCTGAGGATCTAGTCAATAATATTCCACGTAGATATGATGATTATTCTAAGGTTGTTAAGGTACGAGAGATAAAACCAGGGCCGGTGACACTAAAAGTTAAATTTAGTTCTGTAAGTAAGCGATATTCTAAAAAAGGTCTACATATCACAGAAGCTCTAGCAAGTGATGAAACAGGAAGTGTACGCGTAATGTGGTTTAACCAGCCTTACCGCGCAACTAGCCTTAAAATTGGTGAAGAATACTATGTGTCAGGTGATTTCGCCCAAAACTTTAGATATATTGTAATTTCAAATCCAGCATGTGAACTAGTTAATGGGTTTCCTCTTAATACTGCACGACTTGTACCACAATATAAGTTAACTAAAGGTTTAAGTGGCAACCAGCTAAGAAAATTTACTAAAGAAGCGTTTAACCACGTACTTGTTACTGAGACTTTGCCAGGATGGTTAATAGCCGACAAAGGCTTTGTAGATAGAAAAACGGCACTATTTAGCATGCATTTTCCGGAGAGCGAAGAATCAATTGAACTTGCTCGCAAACGAATAGGTTTTGAAGAAGTTTTTGAGATGAGTCTAGCAAGCGAGCTGAACCGCGCAGATTTTGCAAAACAGAAATCATTGCACATACCTTTCTCTAAAGATAAGACCGTAGATTTTGTTAATAGTCTGCCATTTAAGCTTACGGACGACCAACGAAAAGCTTCTTGGGAAATTCTGCAAGACATGACTTCTGGGACACCCATGAACAGGCTACTGGAAGGTGACGTTGGTTCTGGCAAGACTGCCGTGGCGTCTATTGCTATGGTTAATGCTGCCTATAGTGGAAATCAGTCGGTGTTGATGGCGCCTACTCAGTTACTGGCAAATCAACACTATCAGACCCTAAAGACTCTACTGCCAGATTATATGCAAAATAAAATAGTATTAGTTACGGCCAACACTAAGAAAAAAGAATCTCAAAATCTTGATGATGCACTGATTGTTGTAGGAACTCATGCCTTGATTCAGAAGGATATTAAATTTAGCAATCTTGGGCTAATAATTATTGATGAGCAACATCGATTTGGTGTAGAACAAAGAAAAAAACTACAAGCTAAAGCAAAAGTAATGCCTCATGTGTTGAATATGACAGCTACTCCGATACCGCGTAGTATTGCGCTGACGCTGTACGGAGAGATGGATGTATCTATCTTGGTTGAAAAGCCCCAAAATCGACAACCAGTGAGCACAAAAATAATTCAACCAGAACAAAGAGAGTCCCTATACAAATCGCTGGCAAGCAGTCTTCTTGACCGTGGGAGGCAGGTTTTTATAGTTTGTCCTTTGATTGCTGAGGACGAAAAGCCAGCTAGGAGTTTGAGTGTGGAGAACATCTCGAAACAGACAAAAACATGGCTAAAAGGATATAGCGTTGCTATTCTCCACGGAAAAATGAAGTCTGATGAAAAAGAAGAGATTATGCAAGAATTTGTAGAAAATAAAATTCAGATTCTAGTTTCTACGACTGTAATTGAAGTAGGTGTCGATATTCCTAACGCTAGCGCGATGATTATTGAAGGCGCAGATAGGTTTGGATTAGCACAATTACACCAATTGCGCGGAAGGATAGGACGGGGCGAACATAGCGGAGCAAGCTATTTAGTTATGACAGAAAATGGTAATATTCCTAAACGCTTGCAGGTAATAGAGCAGGAAAATGATGGATTTAAGCTTGCAGATTATGATTTAGATATGCGCGGACCTGGTGCGATATACGGCACAATGCAACACGGCGCACTAGACTTGAGAGTAGCCAAAATAACAGATACAAAATTGATTGCTGAGGCCAGACAATCAGCCCGCGACTTTATGAAAAAAGGCGAAAAACTGGTACAATATCCACAGTTGAAAGCACGCGTAGATAGTTTGCGCACAATTACAAATTTAAATTGATTTTTATTTAGTCTTAACCAGCTTGTAGCAGAAAGGAAAAAGGCAGCCGGAACAGGCGATTTATTCGACTGTCCCGCGCGTCGGAAAAAACTTTAGTTTTGTCCGAAAGCGAAGCGATTACTATGTGGTCCGGTACAACACTTACTAATTTTTCAGGCTCAGTTATAGGCGCTCATCAGAAGATTGATAGAGTTGCTCGTAAATTTGTGTCAGAAATTACAGATGACACTAATAGATTTCCAGCAATTAGAGATATTCTGCATTTTGAAGGAAAAAACGGCCCGGATGGTATAAAAAGTAAAAGTCCGGCTAAAGACGAGCCTTGGCACTTTTATGACCCTTTTGATGTTGACGACACACAACTCATAGAAATTATGGAGGGGCATTATAATGAGTTAGTTAAACAGTTAAAGAAAGGTTCTCCTGAGCGTGCAGCATTTGACGCAGCCTGGCTGGCACACACCATGGTAGACGGCCTGACACCTGCACACCATTTTCCTTACGAAGAAAAACTTATTGAAATACGAGGCGGAGATAGCTTAGACACACGTGATTCTATAAAAAGTAAAGTTTTTATGCCGGGAGTTACGGTTAGTGACAAATTAAAAAGCAACTGGGCAATGTACGGTGTCGGTGGCTTGCTGAGCATGCATGGACTTTTTGAAATTGGTGCTGGGTTTTTGTTAGCGCCGATTAAGATGAAAACAGCAAAGCCATCAGACAGCGATATTAATACAATGATAGAAATAGGCTATCAGGAAGTTTTTAAAAGAGCGGCTAGAGAAATTGCACTTCTAGATATGTATGACAGATTCAACGACAATGGCTGGTCTGTTAAATTGTCGCGCGATGTGCGGAACCACTTAGGCCCTATTATGGCTAAAACCGTTTGTCTTGTTTGGTATAGCGCTATCCGTGACGCTGGGATACTAAAGGGCAAAAGATGAGATTTCATATTTCTGCATTTTTTTCGACCTTTAACTTTCGACCTTTAACTTTCGACTCGCATAATTGCTGGGTGCAATTATGCGTATAGTAGCTGGAGAATTTAAAAGTAGAATTTTGAAGAACGCTAATAGTCGTGCAACTCACCCAATGAGCGAGAAAATACGAGGCGCTTTGTTTAATTCACTAGGTGATATAACTGGATTAGTTGTACTAGACGCTTTTGCTGGGACCGGTGCCGTTGGTGTTGAGGCACTAAGTCGAGGTGCAGAAAAAGTCTACGCAGTAGAAATTAACAGTGACGCCTTTGATGTATTACAAGAAAATCGTGATTTGATAACTGACGAATCTAGAATGTCTGTGCATAGAGCCAATGTAAAATCATGGTTAAAAAACCAAGAAGTTATGTTTGACCTTGTATTAGCTGACCCACCTTATGACGCAATAGGTATGAACGCCATAGAAACGTGCGCACAATATGTTAAAAAAGGTGGATTATACGTGTTATCACTACCGCCGGCAGAGCATATTGATTTTAAAGGTTTTAAGAAGATTGATGAAAAGCGCTACGGTAATGCAAAGCTAGTCTTTTACCGTAAGAAATAGAACTCTTGTATCTGTTATTTTAAACGCTAAAGTTTATTACTATTATTTATATATGAAGAAGAGTATGCTGAGTTTAGAAAAGGTAATTTCTTATGCCTACTAAAACTCTTCCGTATATATTTGACAAAACACAAGACGCAGATTGGGGGCGTTGTGGGTTTGAATTAGACATATATAAAGCGCCAAAATCAAGTAAAAATCCACTTATTACACTAAAAGGAGGACTTGGAGACGCTGGGTCGCTTTCCTTAAAACCACTTAGAGAAGCAATACTTGACTTGACGCATGGTAAAATTTCAGTTGCTACCATTGGGACACTTAGGCCTTTTAACTTGTATGAGTCTGTAAGAATTTTAACGTCACCTGCAGAAGAAAGTAGAGCTAGACAACAGCGTATGCATAGTATGCGCAGAGGTACGGAAAAAGCTGTAGCGTTGACGGGTGCAAGATTTGTATTGCTTGGTGGACAATCACAAGGTGCGGTAACGGCTATCGATTCTGGGAAAAAGATGTTGAATACAGAATCTCATGCTGAACAGCCAAAAATTGCTGTTGCTACGATTAATGCACCAGGTGTATACGAAAGTCTTGAATACGAAGGGGTTCCGCTTAAAGGACTAATTGATTTGGGCGCGCACTGCTTACCGGCATTAGCAAGTTTAAGCTGTTACGAGAAATATAGGTTAATAAAAGATTATTTAAAGAATCCAAGATTAGTACTAGAATTACCATATTTGCTTGGAGAGATTGAATATTTAAAGAGTATTGGTTTACAAGATGAAATAGAGGCATTGAGATTGGGCGGTGTTGCCGTCGGGCACATATTTCATGATCAAGATATTGTTGAAGGTGCTGTAGACGCATTACAAGACCCAAGCGCTGTTGTGTTTCCGGGCATACATACAACGTTCATGATTGAGCCTAAGCCAGTCGCAGAGGCTTTGGTAAATATGTCATACGAGCTATATGAAAATCCTTCTAATGTGATTAACCTATCACAGATGAGTAGCTATTATATACCGGAAACTATTGCTGGTTAGTAAATAAAATCTAAATTTAAAAAGCCCCTGATGGGGCTTCTTGAATTGGTGCGCGAGAGAGGACTTGCCTAAAACTGCTCACTCTGCAACATTAGCAAGTGCAAAATAACCAATCAAAAAGGAGCCCTGAAGGACTCCATTTTGATTGGTGCGCGAGAGAGGACTTGAACCTCCACGTCTTGCGACACTAGTTCCTAAGACTAGCGTGTCTACCATTCCACCACTCGCGCATGTGAATTGTTTGATTATTATAACTGATTGAGTTGAGTTTTAAAAGTTAAAGGCATTAAAAACACAAAGCTTTACTTGTGAATCATTATGCTTAGAGATTATACTCATTGTATGGGTACTACGAGTCAATCATTGTTGCATGGTCAACGACTATCCGCAAGCGGGTTTATAGAGATAGAGCCTCTGAATCAAGATGTAGATGGATGGTGGAATATAAGTTTCCATCATGTAGACTCCGGAAAAGTACAATTCGTTCCTGGAATAACACGACCCGTCATTGAAACTGAGCCGATAGCTGTTTCAGGAAGGATGCACGAAGGTATTGGAGCTATTATGCTGTGCTTTAGTATGATAAATCAAGCCAGTGCTTCTGAAATAAAAGAAGCTCATGAGGGTCTTTTTGGGGCAGGCGACAAAGAATTTGATCGCCCACATGTTGGGGGAAATACAGAAGGAGTTAATGTTTTTCAAGAATTTAACGGAAAACTTATTAAGGCCGAATATCTTGAAAGGCCCCGCACTTTACGGGTAATTGCTGATTCAAGCACTGAGAGCCGTGGTATTTCTCCATTTATAAAGATTGCCCAGTCTGTAGGTGCAATAGGTACTTATTTTAATGATGATTCGCTTGTTGGTCTTATACACATCGCTAAAGACCTAACCAGAATCGAGCAATAATATTGATTATCTTGACTACTTGTGATATAATGTAATTATGGTATTAGTAACTTTTTGTTCTACACATATACAGCCGGAGTCAGTTCTCGCGGTTTAAATAATTATATGAAAAGTTTTTTATAGCCGGAGAGCACCTCCGGCTTTTTTATTTGAGCATAAGCAATTTTAGTCAAAACAATTAATAAAGTATAATGGAGATAAATCATGAAAATTAGTACACAACCATATAAAGGGGCACGGGATTTTTACCCAGAGGATAAAGCATTTCAGAAATGGATGTTTGATAAATGGCGCACTGTAGTTGAGAAATACGGGTTTCTTGAAATGGATGCACCAATTCTAGAGCCAACAGACCTATATTTAATAAAGGGAAATCAAGAAATCATTGACGAACAGACCTACACATTTAAAGATAGGGGCGAACGGAGCGTAACGATTAGAGCAGAGATGACACCAAGCGTCAGTAGAATGGTGGCTGGTCGTAGGCAGGAACTTGCTTACCCTCTACGCTGGTATTCAATCCCTAATCTTTGGCGTTATGAGCGCATGCAAAGAGGCAGACTTCGTGAGTTTTGGCAACTAAACATTGAAATGTTTGGTGTGTCGAATGAAATGGCAGAGATTGAAATGATAATGATTGTTGATGACCTTTTCCAAGTATTTAAGGCTAAGCGTAGTAGTTACACAATAAAGATTAATAGCAGGCTTTTGGTGAATGAAATGCTAGCAGGCTTAGAACTATCAAGTGAAAGTACTACAAACGTCATTAGGCTAATTGATAGAAAAAATAAAATGACACTAGAAGAGTTCGATAAATCGCTTAATGATATTACAAAAAATTCAGATAAAAATGCTCAAATTACTAAATTGTTAGTGACAAAAGAGTTAGGAGATTTGCCAGAGGAACTTCAAAATCTTGAAAGCGTTAAAACAATAAACAAAATTCTGAAAACCATGAAAAGCAAAGGAGTGCAAAATGTGGTGTTTGATATAACACTAATGCGCGGGTTTGATTACTATACAGATATTGTTTTTGAGGCATTTGACAATGACCCCGCGAACAACCGCGCTGTTCTTGGTGGCGGTCGTTACGACGGACTAGTTGGACAAATGGGTGTAGAGCCGGTACCGACAATTGGTTTTGCTGTGGGGGACGTGGTGTTCAAGGATTACTTAGAAACACATGGGTTAGTTCCGAAAATTGATTTATCTTGTGAGCTAACAGTTTTAATTAGAGACGAATTGTCGGTTGACGATGCCCAAAAAGTTGCTGAAGAACTAAGAGAAGCTGGTATAAAAACTTCAATAGATTTTAGTGGTAGAAAACTTGATAAACAGATAAAATCAGCCGAAAAAGCTGGCGTCAGATATATATTGTTTGTGGGTGCAGACGAAGTAAAATCTGAGATATTTACTCTCAAAGACCTGAAAAGTGGCGTTGAGGAAAAACATTCTCTTAAGCGTATTATCAGCATTGTCAGCGATTATAGAAAATAAATTTTAGATTAAATAATTAGACTATTAGAAGTCGACATGTACGCCTTAATCTGCTAGTATTAACACCTAAGAATCTGTAAAAACTATTAATTTACAGACAAAATAATCGAAATTTTAAAGAGGTAATTTAAATGAAACTACATACAACAAGAGACAAAGATACCAGTGTAACGCTTGATATTTCGGCAACAGTGGAAGAGCTTGCTAAAGTAAAAAACAAAGTACTACATATGCTGGCGCCATCTGTTAAAGTTGCAGGATTTCGCGAAGGCAAAGTACCTATGGAAGTTGTTGAGAAAAATCTTGATGACGCTACGTTCCAGAGCGAGTTTTTAAATGAAGCTATTAACATGCTCTATATTAGCGCTATCAAAGAAGAGCGCATTCGCCCCGTAGACCAACCAAAGGTTAGCGTAAAAAAGTTTGTGCCATTTACTGAGCTTGAATTTTCTATGGAGATTTCTGTAGTTGGAGAGATTAAACTGCCTAACTACAAGAAAATCACAGCAAAAAGACAACCGGTTAAGGTTGGCACAAAAGAGATTAATGACGTGTTAGCTAACTTGCAAACCAGAGCAAGTGCAAGAGAAGAAGTTAAACGAGAAGCCAAAAAAGGTGATGAAGCACTAATAGATTTTAAAGGCGTCAACAAAAAAGGCGAGCCCGTATCTGGGGCAGATGGTACAGACTATCCGCTAGTACTTGGTTCTGGCACATTTATACCTGGATTCGAAGATAACGTTATTGGCATGAAGATAGATGAGTCAAAAAGCTTTGAAGTAACATTTCCTAAAGATTATGGTGCAAAAGCATTACAAAACGCTAAAGTTACATTTACTGTATCGCTCAAGAAAGTATCTGAAGTTGTAGAGCCAAAGCTTGATGATAAATTTGCCAGCACAGTTGGCCCATTTGACAGCTTGGAACAGCTTAAAGAAGATATTCGAAAACAGCTTGAAGCAGATGTAGCGTCAAAGGTAGAGCGTGATTATGAATCGGATATTGTCAAAGAACTGTCCGACAAGATGAAGGTGGCTATACCTGATAGCTTGATTTCTGAGCAGGTAGAAATGGTACTGAGCGAAGTTAAACAGAACATTGTTCAAAAAGGCATGACGTTTGATGAATTTATAGCCAGCAGTGGAATTTCTGAGGCAGATTACGTTAAAAAGGAAGTTACACCAGAAGCCGAAAGACGCGTAAAAGCAGGTCTTATGCTTAGCGAAATTGCTGACGTAGAGGGGATAGACGTAACACCTGAAGAACTTGAAGTGCGAATGCAACAACTGCTCGCACAATACAGAGACCCAGGCATGCAGGAAGAACTAAACAAGCCTGAAAACCGCCGAGAGATAAACGCACGTCTTAGAACTGAAAAAGTTATCAAGTTTCTAAAAACTCAAGGCTGAGTTAAATAATGCCAGAAGCATTAAGGCAGTTTTTTGGTATTAGTGGCGTGCTGTTAGCAATATTCGCAATCATCCCGTACATCGCAGATATAAAAAAGGGCAATACTAAACCGCACAAAATGGCACAGATAATCTTTATGATTATAGCTGGTATATCGTTTTTTGGACAACTTCAAGAAGGGGCTACCGCGTCTTTGTATCTAACTGCATACTTCTTCTTTCTACCATTTATAATCCTGTATTTATCTAGAAATACAAAAATTGGTAGCATAACTAAAACAGATGTAGTTACACTAATACTTTGTTTGCTAGTGCTTGTGGTGTGGGCACTTACAGAATCAGCAACGATAGCGATTATTCTGATTACATTTGTTAACTTTATAGCTAAGGTACTAGTAATGATAAAGGTTCATAAATACCCAGACTCTGAGCTACTGCTAACATGGAACCTGGCCATTGTAGCAAGTCTACTGACAGTCCTATCGGTAGGCGAATTTGATTGGATTTTAATACTTACTCCTTTACATAACGCAATTACAGTTGGAATTATTTCTGGGATAATAATATATCGCAGAAAAATTAGCACTCGGACTTGACGAGTGCCAACTTGGTTTGATAAAGTAGATTGTAGAAAAGGAATCGTAGTATTTGCGGCTAAACCCCGTCATACGTAATACGTACTACGTTATACGCAAAATGAACAGCATTTTAATTCCAACAGTGATAGAAAGTGATGGACGCGTTGAGCGGGCGTATGATATTTACAGCCGTTTACTTAAAGAGCGGATTATTTTCTTGGGAACAGACGTAAATTCACACACTGCAAATTTAATTGTTGCACAGCTATTGTTCTTGCAGAACGAAGACCCTAAAAAAGACATCCAGATTTATATAAACAGTCCAGGTGGTAGTGTTTACGACGGCATGGCAATCTATGACACGATAAAACACATAAAAAATGACGTATCAACAGTCGGTATTGGACTCCAGGCTAGTATGGGAGCGTTTCTGCTTAGTTCTGGCACTAAAGGTAAGAGATTTTTGTTGCCACACGCTAAAGTTATGATTCACCAACCATCAAGTGGTACGCGCGGAAAAGTATCTGACATGGAAATTGATTTAAAAGAATCCTTGAAGGTACGCGAGTTATTGAATGAAATTTTAGCTCAAAACACTGGTCAGAAACTTTCAAAGATAGCAAAAGATGTAGACCGAGATTACTGGATGACTGCAGAAGAAGCAGTAAAATACGGACTTGCAGACAAAGTTATAAAATAAATAGTTGATTATTACAACAATAATTGCTACACTCTCGTTTAATGTCATTTGAACTATTACCAATACGAGGATCAACGATACCACTAGCATGCGATAGAAGAGAGCTAGCCGATGCTCTGTATGAAATTGCAACTAATAGCACAACGACTATGAGTAGGGGGCAAAATCCTATGGTTGGTGCTTTTCTATTACGCAAAAGAGCTAGAGCAACGGTTGAACGATTAGCCGTATCTACAGATGATCCAAAAAGCCCAGTAGTAGCATATGCAGTACATAGAGAAGTGGGAATTAGTAGAACAGAGTTAAGTGGCCTAGCTTTGCTAGTTAGAGGGGTCGATGTCTTCCATAAAGAATATGGCAGTTCAAAGAGAGAAATGGTTAATGGTAAAAGATCGGTATGTATGACTTTTCTAGGCAGTGGTGGAGTAGCAGAAATAGTAGAAGTTAATAGATTGCTTATCGGGGCTTCTGGTCAAGGTAATGAAATTGCTATTGAGCCAAAGCCTTCATGTCCTTTAGTGCACGAAGCATTGAGAGAATGCTACCCGGGTAATATTGAGGGTAGTTTTGTACTGGGCCTAGGTAGAGTAAACCAAATATCGGTTGTTTATGGCTTGACTGGGAATGATTTGACACGACCTCCTAGTTTGTGAGACACTGATAGGCTAAGAAGTAGTGTACGCATGGGTTGTGATATTTGCTCTATAGTCAAGTAACACGGAATAAGGCCTGTATTAGTAGAATCTTCGAATAGGCATATCAAACTAATATACTCATTATTCGGCAGTGAGTTGGAGATTAAATGGCTAAGACGGCAGTAAGCCCCAAGCGTTCGGGCAAAGAACGCAAGTACTTTACAAACAAAAAAGAAATTATCAACCTACCAAACCTCGTAGACCACCAAAACACCTCGTTTCAGTGGTTTGTAGACGAAGGATTAGGCGAAATCTTAAGCGAAATTTCACCAATTGACGACTACACAGGTACAAAACTGAGCATTCGCTTCAAAGATTATCATTTTGAAGAGCCTAAAATAACAGAAGTAGAAGCTCGTGAAAACAACGTAAGCTATGATGCACCTCTTAAAGCCGTTGTAGAACTAACCAACAAAGTCACCGGAGAAGTTAAAGAACAAGAAATCTATCTTGGTGATTATCCATGGATGACATCTAGAGGAACTTTTGTTATTAATGGTGCAGAACGTGTCGTAGTTAGCCAACTCATAAGAAGTCCTGGCGTTTTTTATACCTCTGACAGCGTTGGTGGTACTAACTATTACAGCGCAAAGGTTATTCCTGGACGTGGTGCATGGCTAGAGTTTGAAACTGCAACTTCAGGAGCATTGTTTGTAAAAATTGACCGAAAACGAAAAATTGCCGTAACTACACTTCTACGAGCATTTGGTTTGACCGAACAACAAATGCGCGAACAGTTCAAAAAAGTTGATAATGGAAAAACTAGCTATATTACTGCAACACTTGAAAAAGACCCAGCTCGTGGAGTAAACGAGTCATTGATTGAAGTTTATCGTCGTTTGCGACCAGGCGACCTTGCGACTGTAGATAACGCAAGAAGTTTGATTGAAAACATGTTCTTTAACTATAAGAGATTCGATTTTAGTCGTGTTGGCCGTTATAAAATCAACAAAAGACTAAAACTGGACACACCAAACACAGCTGAAAACCGTGTTATGCGCGTAGAAGACCTTGTGGCTATCATTTCTGAAATGATTCGTCTTAATAACTCACAGGAACCTGCAGACGACATCGATAGCCTTGCAAACCGTCGCATTAAACTAGTTGGCGAACTTGTACAAAGACAGTTTAGAATTGGTCTACTCCGCATGG
>JAGONL010000010.1 GCA_017993025.1 Candidatus Saccharimonadota bacterium | reverse complement strand
AAACAATATTATTCACGAAAACGCCCACGACGCATTAAGCGACGTCTTGGCGCTCATAGAACTTGCAAAAAGATTCCAAAATTCCCAACCAAAATTATTTAAATACTTGATAACAACTAGGGATAAAAAAGTAGTTGCCAAACTTGTAGAATCTGGTGAGCCGTTTGTATATACATCAGGTAAATATGATAGTCAGTTTTTAAAGACTACTATTGTGCAGTTGCTTTTTAGGCACCCTCGTCGAGAGGCAGGAATAGTTTATGATTTACGGCACGACCCTACTGAGTGGCTGGATATGTCACCCGAGAAGCTGGCAGAGCATTGGTATGTTAGGTACGGTGACGACAAAAAATCACTGCCTGTAAAAACTATGCAGTATAACCGCTGTCCGTCGATTGCACCTATAAGTGTGCTTGATGATGAAAGTAAAAAACGTATTGGATATGATGAATCGTTTGATAAAAATCTAGAAGTGTTAATATCTAATCCAAAGTTTATAGAAAAACTAAAAAAAGTTTTAGATATCGTAGAAAACGAACAGCAAGCACAATTTCCGTTGGACGACAATGTTGATGCTCAACTTTATGACGGTTTTTGGGGCGACCAAGACCGCGGGGAACTATTAAAAATTAGGCACTCAGACCCTACAGAGTTTTCTGAGATTCAGAAGACGGTCAAAAACAAAAGGCTAAGAGAAATGATGCCGCTGTACAAAGCAAGAAACTACCCAAACATAATGACTCCGGAAGAAAACGTCGCCTGGGATGCGCACAAGCGAAAAGTTTTTTTTGGAGGTGGCAAAAACAGCCTTATGACAAAGTTGGGGTTGCGTTTGCAGGAAATAGCAAAAACGCGAAAATTATCACAGAATGACGAATACCTACTTTCAGAACTTCAGTTATACATTGAAAGCATTATTCCCGAGCCAGAAGATTCAGAAGCGATTAATTAAAGTGAAATATCGCTAATTCTCTGCTTTTCTATATCAGCAATTATCTTTTTTATCTCTTTATTTATTTGTTTACGGTGTTTGATAGCTGACAAAATCGCAAGCGCCGTGAACGCGCTTAAAGCAAAAGTTGCTATTACATCGAAAGTAATTTGAAGATCTGTCCCGGGTATATAACCCGAGATTATAAACTGCCACATGCGCGACGAACCTCTCTTATTTAAAAAGAGTATATCACAAAATAGCTAAAAAAGCAACTATCTTTTTCCGGTGCGACGCAAGGCTTTGTCTAGCCAGTCTAACCTGTCTCTATTTAGCATAAACACAGTTGATGCGCTTGCCATAATACCGATGCTCATACCTTTAAGTAGCCAGTGTTCGGCGACGAAATTTAGCCATGTACCAAAAGATATCAAAAATAATGCAAACAAATCCCAAGACCATTTGACCCACGTAACATTAGGAAAGACTACATTTCTAAGACTAGTGCTGTGTTTCTTGATATAAACTATGGCGTCGTCTGCCCAGTCATGATTGGCGGCCAATAGCCCAAACCCAGCAACTAGTAGTGGAATTCCTCCTGGACCCGGTAGTGGACCCAGGAATGGCACCAACATTAGACAGCCAACACCGGCTATATCGGTAATAATAACTTTTAGAAGTGAGTTGTTGTTTTGTTTTCTTGCCATAGAGATATTGTACCTTACTTACACTGCTCAATATTTACGTTTTGGTCGAGCCTTATACTCGACTTATGCAAATCCTCGTCAAGTCCAGTTTTGCCATCCAGTGATGAGATACTAACTTTCTCAGAAAGAAAGGTACCTGTAGGTACATTTCTTGAAGAAAAGCTAGTAAATCGCTCTGGTGGTGAATCTGGGCTGACAGGACTTTGCTTAAGTCGAGTACGACGGCGTATAATAGTAAGTCATGTTTGGAGACAAAAAAAGTGGCCGATAAGATAGTGGTTAAGGGTGCTCGTGAGCATAACCTGAAGAATATTGATATTGAGATCCCCAGAAACGCTCTTGTAGTGATTACTGGACTTAGTGGTTCAGGCAAATCGTCACTAGCCTTTGATACAATCTATGCCGAAGGACAACGACGGTACGTTGAGTCTCTTAGTGCCTATGCCCGCCAATTCTTAGGACTAATGGAAAAACCCGACGTAGACCAGATTGACGGTTTAAGTCCAGCCATATCAATAGACCAAAAGTCAACAAGCCGAAATCCTCGCTCGACCGTGGCTACAGTGACTGAAATTTATGATTATCTTCGTCTGCTTTATGCCCGAATCGGTACGCCACATGGACCAGACGGCCAGCCAATAAAATCGATGACGTCGCAAGATATTGCAGACGGTGTTGCAAATCTGCCAAAAGACCACAGGCTTATGATTTTGTCACCGGTAGTTGTGGATAAAAAGGGAGAACACGCGCATATACCTGAACTTTTTTCTCGTCAAGGCTATGCCCGGGCAAGAGTTGATGGTGTACTGTATGCGTTAGATGAGTTTCCTGAACTAGATAAAAAATATAAGCATACAGTTGAGATTGTAGTTGATAGGGTAGTAAATAATGACTCCCAGGCTAGCAGAATATTCCAGGCTGTTGAAGGCGGGTTACAGCTATCCGACGGCCAACTTGTTATTGTTGATGCGGACGATGACAAAACTGTAGCCGGGGGTGAGCAACCCGACGATCGGATTCATTCCGATCCCGGCGTGTTGAGCGGGGGTGTCCCCCGCTTAAAAGGCGTAGCCGAGCATCGGTTTAGCCAAAAGTACTATAACCCTGAGTTTCCAGACTTTATGGCGCCGGATATGGAGCCTAGGACATTCAGCTTTAATAGCCCACACGGTGCCTGCCCAGTCTGTACGGGCCTTGGCATTAGACTCGAAGTTGACCCAGAGCTAGTCCTACCTAATGGAAATTTAACAATAGCCGAAGGGGCAATAAGACCATATAACCGTATGGCACCAGATGCCTGGAATATGAAAAAAATGTCAGCGGTGGCGGAGCGTTATAATTTTTCGATTCATGTTCCTACAAGCGAACTATCGGAGAGTCAACTAGACAAAATTATGTATGGTACGGGCAATGAAAAGTATGCATTGTCTCTTGGTAGTGGACGCTTTTTTGATACAACATACGAAGGCGTAATCCCTAATCTAGAGCGCAGACACAAAGAAACCGACAGCGACTTTATGCGACGTGAGATAGAGCGATTTATGGTTGAGAGACCTTGTCACGCTTGCCACGGCAAACGCCTGAAGCCGGAAGTCTTGGCCGTTACTGTTGCCGGCCAATCAATTATGGATATTAGTGAGCTTTCAGTAGAAGACGCCGTAGATTTTTTCTCAAATATAAAGTTCAACAACCGGGAATTAACAATAGCCGTGCAAGTTATTAAAGAAATTAAAGCCAGACTTAATTTCTTAAACGAAGTAGGTCTAGGTTATCTAACGCTTGCCAGAAGTGCCAATACGCTTAGCGGTGGTGAGGCTCAAAGAATTAGACTAGCGACCCAAATTGGTTCAGGACTTCAAGGTGTTCTATACGTACTCGACGAGCCATCTATCGGACTTCATCAGCGCGACAACGACCGACTTATAAAGACCCTGAAGCGACTTAAAGATTTGGGAAACACAGTTATAGTCGTTGAGCATGACGAAGATACTATTCGAGTCGCAGACTATCTTGTAGATATTGGCCCAGGTGCCGGGATTCATGGTGGAGAGGTTGTTGCTGAAGGAACACCTGAAGAAGTAGCTAAGAGTAAAACTAGTATTACGGGAAGATATTTGCGTGGGGAGTTAAAAATCGACGTGCCTAAAAAGCGCCGAAATGGTAGTGGAAAATCACTTAAAGTTATAAACGCCCGTGAAAACAACCTAAAAAATATAGATGTTGAGATTCCCCTAGGAAAACTTGTGGTAGTTAGTGGCGTGAGCGGCTCAGGTAAGAGCACTCTGATAAATGATATTTTGGCTAAAGAGCTACACATCAGATTAAACCGGGCACATGAAGCAGTTGGTCGCCATGATGATATTGAGGGCATAGATAATCTAGACAAAGTAATTATTATTGACCAGTCGCCAATTGGTCGAACTCCACGCAGTAATCCGGCCACATACGTAGGGCTTTTTACACCTATTCGCGAGTTGTTTGCCAGCACTCCTGAAGCCAAAATACGTGGCTACAAAGCTGGACGATTTAGTTTTAACGTTCGTGGTGGAAGGTGTGAAAACTGTCAAGGTGACGGTATGATTAAGATTGAAATGCACTTCTTGCCCGACGTCTACGTGCCTTGCGAAGTATGCAAAGGCAAAAGATATAATAGGGAAGCTTTGGAAATCCACTACAAAGGCAAAACGGTTGCTGACGTGCTGGAGATGACCTGTGAACAAGCTTTTGATTTTTTCAAAAACATTCCTTCCATTGCTAAAAAACTCGAAACATTAGTACAGGTGGGACTGGGCTATATGCACTTAGGGCAATCAGCCACAACGCTGTCGGGTGGTGAAGCTCAACGTGTTAAGCTTGCGACAGAACTATCAAAGAGGTCTACAGGTCGTACGCTATATGTTTTAGACGAACCAACAACCGGTCTACACATGGATGACGTAAAACGGCTAATGGAAGTACTGCACGCCCTTGTCGACACAGGCAATAGCATGATAATCATTGAGCATAACCTAGATGTTATTAAGTCTGCTGACCACATCATTGATATGGGACCAGAAGGTGGCGCTAAAGGTGGCTATGTCATAGCCAAAGGTACACCAGAGGAAGTAGCTAAAAATCCAAAATCTTACACCGGTAAGTTTTTGAGCAGACTGCTTCCGTAATTTTGTATTTTGGCCTCACAAAATCATAAATAATCTGTTATAATGTACAAAACGAAAGAGGAAACATGAGTTCAGATAAGATAACACTGAGCGCGGATTTGCGTGAAGTTACAGGTAAGAAAGTAAAATCAATCAGAAAAGACGGACTTGTACCGGCTGTTATTTATGAAAAAGGAAAAGAGTCAATCAACCTGCACGTTCCTTACATGCCACTGCAAAAAGCATATTCAGCAGTAGGTTTAGGTCAGCCGATTGAAATCACTATGGACAAGAAAAAGTACTTAGTTATGATCAAAGACGTACACATGGACCCTGTTAAAAACACCATTATGCACGTTGCTTTTCATGCTGTTAATGCCAACGAGGCGATTGAGGCTCAAGTCCAGCTAAAAATGGTTGGACAAGCTCCAGCTAGCGCACTTGGTCTACTTGTGCGCCTAAATACCGACCACATTACCGTTAAGGGTCTTCCGGGCGACATGCCTGACAACATCGAAGTTGATGTTAGTGAAGTTACGACTGAAGACGATGATATACGTGCTGTTTCTCTTAACATTCCTTCAAACGTAGAAGCTGTAGACTTTGACCCAGACCGCGTTATAGTTAGCGTAACTATCCCTAGAGCTGTTGTTGAAGAGACGGAAGAAGAAGTCGTTGATCCTGCTGAAGTTCCAAGCGACAACGGTGGCGAAAAAACCGAATCTACCGAAGAATAAATTTCTAAACCTGATTATATTGACAAAATAGCCATAAGTATGATATAATATCACATTATGCCAAATGAAGAATTTTGGTCAGATGAAGGCTGGATTAATGTCGGCAAGTATTCTGACTTAATCAAACATGGTGAAGACTCAACCGTTTTCTTGGAGGGCGTACTTAGGTTTGTTAAGTTGATGGATGATGGGTTGGTGCCCGTAGAAGGGATTAATTTGCCCCCAATCCCCACTACAGGAAAATTATTTCCTGCGATTAGGTCAATAGTGGGTGTACCAGTGGGCGGAGAATCTTATGATGTTAATATAGTGATTCAGCGGGCTATAAGCACAAGTTAATCTTGTAAAAATCCACCAGACTGGTGTTTCCATAGACGGGCGTAGAGCCCGTTTTTCTTATCTTTAAGTTCGCTGTGCGAGCCCTGCTCGACTATTTCTCCATTATCTAAAACTATAATCCTGTCCATTTTCTGAATTGTGCTTAAGCGGTGAGCAATAACTATTGTTGTTTTGCCCTTCATTAGGTGGGCAAGGGCGCTTTGTATGAGATGTTCGCTTTCAGAATCTAGCGCTGAAGTAGCTTCGTCAAGGACAAGAATTGGTGAATCTTTTATTATGGTTCTGGCTATCGCTACTCGCTGTTTTTGGCCACCACTTAGCTTAATGCCACGCTCGCCAACAAGTGTCTCGTAACCCATAGGTAGAGACTCGATAAACTCATCAGCATTTGCAAGTTTAGCAGCTTGTTTAACCTCGGCGTCGGTAGCCGTGGGTTTGCCGTAACGAATGTTGTCAAACAGTGAGCGGTGGAAAAGCAATGGTTCTTGGGGCACATAGGCAATGTGTTTGCGGAGTTCTTTTTGTCCAACTTTTGAAATATCTTGACCGCCAATCAAAATTTGACCGTCCTGTACGTCCATAAATCTTAATAGCAACTTAGTTATTGTGCTTTTGCCACCTCCACTAGGTCCAACAAGGCCAATTTTCTCAAAAGGTTTTAGCTCTAGATTCAAGTTTTCAAACAACTTGTTGCCAAGCTCTTTCTCTTTATAGTTAAACGATACGTCCTTGAAAATAATTGAAGAATCACCTAAGTTCATAGGAGCAGATTCGTCGTCGTCAACGACAAGCTTTGGGGAAAGCAATATTTCAGTCATTTCATGAGAGTCGCCGATTGATTTAGCGATGTTACGAAGTGAGTTTACGTTAAATTCTCTGACCCTCTGAAATAAGTCGCGAGTAAATGCTGTTGCAAGTAAGAGCGTGCTTAAGGGTGCGATACCGCGCTCTGCAGCAACAATACTAAAGACAACAGCAAGAATAATCGAAGAAGTTAACGGCACTCCAATAAAGAAATCTTTTTTTATAGCATAATCTCGCAGAGAAAAATCTTTATCTTTAATGTTTTCAAGTATTAGTCTGTATCTTTTTGATTCAACTTCTTCTGCGGAGAAGCTTTTTACTGCCATAACGTTGCCTATGCTGTCGGCAAGCTGACCGGTTGCTTTGTTCTCGGCTTCAGACAGCTTTGTACTTAGTTCCCGAGCCCGATTATTCGCAAGTAGCGATATGATAAAGTAAAGACTTAGAATTAGTACCAGAATTAAGGTGTAAACCGGTATGCGGGGAGCCAGCACAGCGACAGTCATCACAATAAAAATAAATAGTGCGTATACTTGCCAGTGCAAAGTTTCAAGCAACCTATCGTATGAACCAACAAATTTGTTAGTCTGTGAAACCATGCTTCCGGCGAATCTATTTGCATGAAAATCCGCGCTCTCGTTCATTAGACGTTCGTAGCACATCATTCCTAAATCATTTCGTACTTTGACGTTTAGTGTCCAGATTGTTCTAACTGATAAAAATTCCAGTAAAATTTGCGCAACACCAAACCCCACCAGACCAATAATTATCCAACCAAAATCTGCGTAGAAATCGTACGGTCCACCTTCCGCAAGTCTGTCCAACGCCATTCCTGTTAACAAAACATTGGCTAAATAAGTAGAAAGAATATACATCGGCCTGACTACTACCATTAAAATAAACAAGCCTTTGTATTTTTTCGTGGCTTGCCAATAGATTTTTATCGTCTGTTTTGCAAGACTATATTTAGGATTTCGTTTTTTCATGATTTACTTTTAGGATGTCTGCTGATTCTCAAACTCTTAAAAACAGTGTATGCTAGAAGTGTTATATACGCAATAATATTTAGACTTATATGGAAGACGACAAAAAAAGTTCAATGAGCGACAAGGACCGCAAAATGGCTGGTCGGTTTGAAGGCTTTGGGCACAAAAAAGAAGACGACGAAGAGAAAAAAGGCAAAAAAACCTCCAAAATTCCAAAAAAAAGCCTTTTTTTGGGTAGTGAAGCACGGGATACAAAAGCCGAGTTGGCACCAAAGACTGATGAAGGAACGGCCGAGAAAAAGAACTTATTTTCAGGTTTATTTAAAGACAAAGAGATAGCGGTTGTTGACACGGAGCCTGAAAGTGAGGTTGTGAAAACCGAGTTTTCTGAAGTCATAGTTGATAGACTGCAAGAAGTAGAAAAAGAGCTAGAATTACCCGATAGTGGTAATAATGCAGTAGAAATTGAAGCCGACGCAGAGTTTTTAGAGCATGTTGGCGAGAGATTGAACGAAGGAATGGAACCAGAGTTAGCAATCGAAGACGCACTTGAAGACGTATATCAACCACCTGAAGTAGATGCGCGGCCAATGGACTTAGGGACGCCTGAGCACTTTGACGCTATTCCAGCGGAAGAAGAAGACGACGACCCTATTATTGCGCCCACTCAACGCCCAACCATACCACAAACTCCTCCTCCGTCTGTTTATAACCCAAATATTGCACCAAACCAACCACCAGCCCCTAATGTAGTTAGTAGTCCTAATATAGTTCCAATGAACGACACTTTTTATCGAGACCGCAATACTGGCGATTTACTGCTAGGAGGAACCCTGGGCTATATAATGGGTAAAAATAGGGGTCGAAATGTCGCGGAAGGCCGGTTGGAGCCGGAAATTAAAAAACTTGATAAAAAGGTAGATGGTCTGAAGCAAAAATTAGAGGATTCCGAAAGACAAGTAAGAGCAGAAGTATCAAAAAACGAACAACTTGAGATAAAACCCAAACCCCTTGAAAACACAGTCGAGAGACCCAAGACAGTCGATAAGGTAGAGCAAGACATTGAAATTATTTCACCCAATACACTCGAGTCAGAGCAGAAAATTGTAGAGTCACAGGAACGACAGTTTGAGGATCAGCTGCAGGAAATGGCTGACCTTGAGATTGCTTCCTTAGAAGCACCAAAAGCTGAAACTGGACCAGTGAGCATCGGCGAGGTATTAGAGTCAAAATCAAAAAATCCAGAGACAGAAGCCCCTGAAGTTCATAGAGACGTACGAAGCATGACCATGACAGAGCTCCTAGAAGTAGCGGAGCATATCAGTTTAGAAAAAACTAGCTTGCGCGAACTATACGAAAGAAATCGTATCGACGGAGTCAATTTGCGTAGAGTAATTATTGAATATATGAACGGTGGTGGACGCTACGAACAAATGTTGCGTGGGTCACTAGAGGCAGTAGAAATGCAACGTGAGTTAAGGGGTGAGATAAAACGCGAATCAGATTTTAGTGGTTCTGGCATAGTGTCTTCAAGCGAAGAGCAGAATTCGTCGCCAGAAAGCGCAACTGCAGAAGTCGCAAATCAAAAGAATAAGTTATCCCACCAAACAATTTCGCAAACCAATCTAGGCACTAAAATAGCTGAAGAAAACGACGGTGTTTTGTTTACTAATACCACAGCCGTTATTTTGGGTGTGACAGTTGGCATCATTATTACAATTGTTATAGTATTGTTTGCTAATTCTTAAAGATATAGTCCCCCGATAACTTCTTATTTATTATATTTTTTGGTAAAATATGTGAACGTGGGGAGCAAATATGCAGAAAATAATACTTTATTATAAATTTACACCTGTTAAAGACCCAGAAATGACTATGCATTGGCAAAGAGAGCTATGCACGCGCTTAGGGCTTAAAGGCCGTATTTTGATTAGCCCGCACGGTATCAACGGCACGCTTGGTGGCGATATTGAGCATTTGCGCATGTATAAACGTGCGATGAACGAATCTGTTGTTTTTCGTGACATTACGTACAAATGGAGCAACGGGAGCGAAGAGCATTTTCCAAAACTAAAGGTTAAAGTTAAACCCGAAATTGTGGCTTTTGACGCGGCAGATGAAATTGTAGTGACTGAAAAGGGCGTTGTTAATGGTGGCAAACACTTAAAACCGGCGGCTCTGCACAAACTGGTAGAGGAAAAGAAGCAATCAGGCGAAGAAGTAATATTCTACGACGGCCGTAATATGTATGAAGCTCAAATTGGGCGGTTTAAAAACACTATTATCCCAAAAGCCGTTACAAGTCGCGATTTTAAAGAAGATCTAGAGAATGGCGAAATATCAAAGCACAAGGATAAGCCGGTCGTGACCTACTGCACAGGTGGGATAAGATGCGAAATCTTGAGTGCGATGATGTTAAACCGTGGATTCAAAGAAGTCTATCAAATGGACGGTGGAATAGTTAAATACGGTGAGAAATTTGCCGACGACGGTCTGTGGGAAGGTAAATTATTTGTTTTTGACGACCGCATGCAGATGGGATTTAGTGACAAATCAAAAGATATTGCAGATTGTGAAAACTGTGGTAAAAAAACCTCTCACCAGATTAACTCGACCAATGTTCGTCGCAAACTCCACGTCATGTGCGAAGAATGCTCTAAAATCAAAAAAGTACTAGCATAAATATATATTTTGTGATATAATATAATGAATTGATTCAAAGGAGTTCATGACATGGGAAGAGTAAGCAAGGGAGTTGGCAAAACTCTTAAACGCAGACTTTCAGTTCCAGTTTACGGATTATTGGGTGCTGGAATGGCAGCATCATATATTGGAACAAACGGCGATTCAGAACGTGCCGGAGAGAATATGAGTAATGCTCTCACACCGGTAGTCTCAGTGGCTGGTGATGTTGTAGTCGAAAGTTACCACTACGCAGAAGGTGTTGCGTCTGGTTTTGATCTGCCAAATATTGACATGGGTATTGAGTCCTCGACTGATTCTGATTCAGTTAGTGTTAGTGGCTCTGCAGTACTTAATTTGTCAGGAGCAACTTGCAATTCTGGTACATACTCTTTGGAAACTGGTGTGTGGGGGGCGCTCGAAGAAGCTAGATACAGTAGCTCGATAAGTGACGCTATTGCTCAAAATCCAGGGGTTGTAAGTGCAGCACAAAATGGTGCTCAAACCGTAGATATTACTTGCGGCTAATTATTTATCTATAATATTGGTTATACTAGTGTCTGATGACAGACGACTTCAGAAAAAAACTATCTACACTACCTAAATCCTCAGGTGTTTATTTTCATAAGGATAAAACCGGTGAAGTTATTTATGTTGGAAAAGCCGCAGTTTTAAATAACCGAGTACGTCAGTATTTTCAAAAATCACGCACCCGCGACCCAAAAACTGAAGCTCTTGTAGCCGAGATTGTTGATACAGATTGGATAGAAACAGATAGTGAGATAGATGCGCTGTTTCTGGAAGCTGAAATGGTTAAGCGCTATATGCCTAGGTTTAATATTCTGCTTAGGGACGATAAATCTCTAGAATATGTGCGAATGGACATAAATAGTGATAGGCCTACTGTAACATTTACTCGACGCCCACTAGACGATGGTGCTGAATATTTTGGCCCATACGTTAATGGATGGGCTGTTAAGCGTGCTTTAAAATACCTACGCCGTATATTTCCGTACTTAACTCAAGAGTCAAGAGGCGTGAGTCATGAGTCAAGAAATAGCTTACGGAGTAGTCGTTTGTATAGACAGATTGGTCTGGAGCCAGATTTGTCCACGGATGATGGATTAAAAGCCTACCGAGTCAATTTGCGGATGTTGGCTAAATATATGCGTGGTAAAAAAATTGATATTGCGCAAAGTTTAGAAAAACAGATGAAACAAGCCGCCAAGCAACAGAAATTTGAAGAGGCCACAATGTTCAGAAATAAAATGTTGGCCATGAAAGGGTTACAAAAGCAGATTATTTTCTCTGACCAAGAGTTTATGGACTTGAGCCGGGATAAAGGATTAAGTGGGCTTGCTGATTTACTAGCCTTGTCAAAAATTCCAAAGCGAATAGAGGGTTTTGATATAAGTCATATGTCGGGTACCGACGTTGTTGCAAGCATGGTTGTTTTCACAAACGGGCTACCTGACAAAAAAGAATACCGCAAATTTAAACTTCGGGTTCAACAAAACAACGACTTCGCTAGTATGTTTGAGGTGATAACCCGTCGTTTAAGTGAAAAAAACCGCAAAGCGTGGGGAGTACCTGATCTCTTTTTAATAGACGGCGGGAAGGGACAATTAGCTTCTGCCTTGTCCGCAAGAGACTCTTTGCAAGGTCAGACCTTGCAAGGCATAAATGTGCCAATGGTGGGATTGGCGAAGCGGGAGGAGCAGGTAGTAGTGAGTCATGAGTCAAGAGTCATGAGTCAAGAGCTAGGGGAGAGGGCTAGGAAGCTTCATGGCTACATTACTGATAGTGATGATTTTATTCTTGTTAATTTGCCACACACTGGCGACGTTGTGAAGCTGATTCAGCGAATCCGAGATGAATCTCACCGTTTTGCAGTAAGTTACCACTCTACTTTGAAACAAAATCGCCAAACTACCAGCTGGCTAGACGAAGTACCTACAATTGGTCCTGCAACTAAGCGGAAACTTATCAAAACTTTTGGTTCAGCAAGGGGTGTTGTTCAGGCCAGAGATTTTGAGCTAGTAAAAGTACTTGGAGATAAAAAGGCCGAAATTTTAAAGCAGTACATTCGACTTCAGAAAAAATAATTTGCATTAAGCGATTTATTATAATAATTATTCAGAACGTATCCACAAATAGGCTGGTATACTAACTAATTATGAATAGTTTCGGTGCACAGTTTTTCAAGGGGAATCGGGAGCGGCTTATGGAGTCGCTCCCTAACTCTTTGATTGTTGTTGCAGGGCATGTCGGATTGCAGATGTCCGCAGACACTTCCTATCCTTTTAGGCAAGATAGTAATTTTTGGTATTTGGCAGGAATAAATGAGCCTGGACTTGTCCTGGTGATTGACACAAAAAAGGGCGAAACCACACTGTTAATTCCAGAACAAAACGACTATCAAAAAGAATGGGATGGCGAAAACAAATTCGCAGAGTTTAAAACAAACAGCGGGGTACATAATATTTGTGAAAGGTCTGACCTTTCACAAATATTAAAGGGGGGTAAGAAGCGGGGTCTGCAGATTTGCTACAATGCACCGGCACCAGAAGTGGTTGAGCCTTATGGATTTTATAGTAACCCTGCTAGACGGCTAGTTGAGTTGGAAATAAAACTAGTAATTTCTGAACCCAAAGATGCACGGATTGAAATAGCTCGTTTGCGTCAGATTAAGCAGCTAATAGAGATTGAGGCTTTGCAGAGAGCAGTAGACATAACTGGCGATACTTTGGCTGAAGTTAAACAAAAGCTAAGCCAGTTTAAAACCGAAAAAGAGTTGGAGAGAGCAATTAGTTCTGGATTTTTTACGTATGGAGGTGATGGTCATGGATATGAGCCGATTGTAGCAAGCGGAAAAAACGCGTGCGTCCTACATTACAATAAAAACACAGATATTCTACACAAAAATGCCCTGACTCTGCTTGACGTTGGGGCACTAAGTGACGGTTATTCAGCCGATATTAGTAGAGTTTGGGCAATTGGCACACATACAGACAAGCAAAAAGCTGTATTTGAAGCTGTATGTGCCTTGCAAGACAAAGCCTTCTCGGTCTTGGGACCAGGCGTTAAACTGCGTGAATACCAAAAAGAGATGGAAACTTATGCGTTCAAGGCTTTAAAGAAGTTTGGAGTAAAAACAGATATTTATCCGCACGGATTTTCACACTTTCTAGGGCTGGATGTTCATGACGCCGGTGATTATGACGCTCCATTAACGCCCGGTTCTGTTATTACCGTAGAGCCGGGGATTTATTTAAGCTCTGAAGGCATAGGCGTGCGGATAGAAGATAATATTCTAATTACAGAAAAAGGCATAAAAAACTTGTCTATTGGCATACCAAGGTCTCTATAAAACTGCTATAATAAAGGTAATGAAAAAATCGCAGTCTAGATTTCTTGTACGCTGGTTTGTCAGTGCCTTTGGGCTTTGGGTGGCAGCCGGACTATTAGGTAATGAAAGCATTAGTTTTGAAGGCAAAGTAAGCGCAATTATTCTGTCCGGACTTATATTGGCCATTGTTAATACAATCATTAAACCGTTAGTTGTATTTATGACACTGCCAGCAGTGCTATTAAGCCTTGGTGTTTTTATGGTTGTTATCAATGCATTGATGGTTTTACTGGCTGCTAGACTGTATGGTCCTTTGCAAGTTGACGGTTTTGGTGTGGCAATTATAGCAGGATTAGTGATTGGTCTGGTAAACTGGTTAGTATCAGCATTTTTGGAGGAAAATAAATGAGTGTCTGGAATTACATTACAATCGGTTCGTCTATTTTAATGACGATATTAATATTGCTACAGGTAAGAGGGGCAAGTCTTGGAGCTGGCATGGGCGGTGGTGGAGAAGTAAATACCGTTCGACGCGGCTCAGATAAAAGCATATTTAATCTGACGATAATTAGCGCTTCAGCATTTGCTTTGTCGATTATTCTTGAATTAATTTTAGGTTAGTTAAGCGGGGGCAACAGAACGGTGGACGATGCAAAAAGAACCTATCACCGTTTAAAACTACAGGCTCGTCGTCGCATGCGAAAAGAAAAGCGACATGTTGAAGACATAACAGTTTTAGCAGACGATTCGCTGGACAAGCATTTTTTTAAACGCATAAACCGGCTTTATGAAGTTCGGAGGTTTGTTGTTGCCTGGACACTGCTATTGATGTTTATAGGCTTTGGAGCAATTTGGCAGGTTAGGGGACTCGACGGTTTTTATCTGAAGCTCGCTCCAGTTTCTGGGGGTATTTACAGAGAAGGAATTATAGGGAGCTATACTACAGCAAATCCTTTATTTGCAGTTAGTAGTGCTGACGTTGCTGTAGCAAAATTAGTGTTTTCAGGGCTTTTCAAAATTAACCCAAGCGGAGACATAGAGCCAGACTTAGCAGTAGGCTATACCATTAGCGAAGATTCGCTGTCATATGAAGTGATTTTAAGAGATGATGTATATTGGCACGACGGGACGAAGTTTAGTTCTGAGGATGTAGTCTATACCTATAATCAGATTAAAAATCCCGAAGTTAAGTCGCCACTTTTCTCAAGCTGGTCTGACGTAACCGTAACTGCACAAGACGAAAGAAGTGTAATTTTCAAACTACCAAACACGCTCAGCTCTTTCCAGTATTCACTGACAAACGGAATAGTTCCTGTGCACATTCTAGGTCCAATTTCGGCCACCGATTTGCGAAGCTCAACATTTAATACAGTTAACCCTGTTGGCACCGGACCTTTTTTGTATAAATCTGTCGAGGTTCTAGAAGATTCAATTAACGAAAGACGTGAAAAAGTTTCACTTGAGACTAATCGTAATTTTTATAAAAATATCCCAAAAATTGATGGCGTAACAATAAGAACTTATCGTAATGAAGATGCTATGATTTCTGCCTTTGAAGAAAAAGTAATTGCTTCTATGGTTGGGCTTCAAACTGTGTCTGATGTCATCTTGCAGGATGAGTCTGTTCAAACCTTCAGCACACCACTATCAAGCCAAGTAATGGTATTTTTGAACAACAGTTCGACTATTTTAAACGACGTTAAAGTAAGGCAAGCCCTTATACAAGCGACGGACACCGACGCTCTTCGTCAAAGTATCGATTATCCACTGATAGAATCCGATTCTCCATTTTTAAAGTCACATTTTACCTACGAGCCAGAAAGAGTTCAAACAGGATTTAATGCTGAGCAGGCAGGCAATTTACTAAACGAAGCTGGCTGGACTTTAGGAGAAGACGGTAAGCGCACTAAAGACGGAAAGTTACTGTCGCTTAGATTAGTATCACAAAGCCTCACTGAATACGCGACAGTAGTAAAGGGATTACAAAAACAGTGGAGTGAGGTTGGTGTTGTAGTGGACGCAGTTCTGCAACCAGAACAAGAAGTTCAGTCTGGGGCAATAATCAGACATGATTATGACGTTCTATTGTACGGCATATCGATTGGACCAGACCCTGACGTTTTTGCATATTGGCACAGCTCGCAGGCAGATCCAAGACTACGAACTCGACTGAACTTGTCAGAATATAACAGTAAAGTGTCTGATGCTGCTCTTGAGGCAGGAAGAACTAGACTGGATGAAAGTCTACGAAAAATAAAGTATGAGCCGTTTTTGGACGCCTGGAAAACTGACGTACCGGCAATTGCGCTATATCAGCCAAGGTTTTTGACAGTCGTAAGAGGCACATTAGAAGGCTATAAGTCAGGTGAATTTAACGGTCCAGCAGACAGATTTTATTCAATTGCAGATTGGCAAATTCGACGAGACATGACAATAAAATAGATAGGAAAAAACAAAATTTCTATCTTACTTATGCTATGATTAAAGCAAATTAATGATAGAGGTTTCCCCCAGTGAATAAAGTTGCACAGTATTTGCAGCAACATCTAAATGGCGAAATAGTAACTTCACCAGATGTTCTGCGTTATTTTTCTACTGATGAGAGTATTCTTCAAATAGTTCCCCAGCTCGTGGTCTACCCAAGATCTGAAAACGATGTACGGAAAACAGCAAGATTCGCCTGGCAATTAGCTGAAAAGGGCAAGGTAGTTCCTATAACCGCCAGGGGAATGGGTACCGACCAAACCGGCGCATCGTTAGGCTCTGGGCTAATTATGGCAATGCCTGCCCACATGAATAAGATAATTGAACTTGATCCCAAATCCGGGATTGTAACAGCAGAGGCTGGAATAACGCTAGATAAACTTCAGCAAACTCTTTACACCCACGGCAGGTTTCTGCCACCAGTTTCAAATGTTAACAGATATGCAACTCTTGGTGGTGCAGTTTCTAACAACGACAGCGGTAGGTCTAGTTATAAATATGGCCCACTTCAGCAGTTTGTGCGTGGTTTACGTGTTGTTTTAGCGAACGGAGAATTTATCGAAACCGGTAGACTTACTAAAAGAGAGCTTAGCAAAAAACTAGGTTTGGCTTCATTTGAAGGCGAAATATATCGGTCTCTAGACAAGTTAATAGAAGAATCCCCTGAAATTTTGACAAAACTTTCACTAATCACAAACCACAGCGCGGCCGGCTATGACATATCAGACGTTAAACAAAAGGATGGTTCGTTTGACCTTACACCTTTATTTGTAGGTGCTCAAGGTACTCTTGGTGTTATCACGGACGTTACGATAGACGCAGAAGCATATAGCCCAATTAGCCAAATGATTATTGCTGGTTTTGCTGAAAGGTCTCATGCCTGGCAAGCAATGAATACTATAAATGCTTTTAAAGAAGGCCCAGCTTCTGTAGATTTTATGGACGAGAGTTTGCTCGAAAATATTAAGCTTATTAATCCAGCATTATTAAGTCCACTAGAAGGTGGCATGCCGGCCACACTATTGTTTTTTGAACTTGATAATGAAACGTCCAGAGTTAGAAAAAAAATCGAAAAGAAACTAATCAAAGCACTAGAAAATGCCGGTGCAGAAATAGTCATTCCAAAAGAATCAGAAGTAGAGCCATGGGAGCGTTTACGTGATGGAGCATCAATATATCTGACTCATTCTCTTGGTAAGAAACAAGCGTTGCCAGTTATGGACGACGCCCAAGTTCCGCTAAACAGAATGGTTGAATTTTTTAATGAACTAGATGGCTTGATGCAAACAGCAAGCTTGCCAGAATATGCAGTTTGGGGGCAGGCTGGGACTGGACTTGTTCATGTATCACCATTGCTAGACATATCATCTGTTGGCGATAGGCAGAAGCTATTTAAGCTTATGGATGCATATTACGGTTACATCTGCTCAATAGGTGGCTCAATATCTGGTGAATATGCTGAAGGACGAATGCGCGGTATGTTTAATTCGCGTCTATTTGATCAAACTTCAATGGAAGTATTTGCAAAGATTAAGAAGATATTTGACCCAGCCGGCATAATGAACCCAGGCGTAAAACTTGACGTTAAACTTGATGAAATAAAATCCATGGTAAGAAGTGAATACTCACTAGACCATCAGTACAACCATTTACCAAGAGGGTAGATTTTGTACTTTGGAATAACAGCAAAACCAAATCAAAAACCCGTCTTTTCAGACGGGTCCGTGATTTGGTGGACCTACAGGGACGGCTTACGAACCCCGCGTACAACTTCGGCCGGACCGTTCAGCGGCTGCCGACGATGCTGGCGCGTCCAGTTCGACGCGATCCAGTGGCTGCGACGCCACAGCGGCAGCGGCGGCTGACACCGAAAGAGGTCGACGATCTGGTTGCGTCGTACGCCACCGGGTTGAACCTGGCGCAGATCGCGGCGGCCTCCGGGATCAACCGGGAGACGGCGCTTCTGCACCTACAGCGGAGAGGTGTTCCAAGCCGGGCCAAGGTCCGAATTCTGAACGAAGCAACGCTTGACGCCGCAGTGAGCCGGTACGTCGACGGAGAAGCGATGACGACCTTGTGTGCGGATCTGGGCATCAACCCGACTACGCTCCGGCGCGAACTCACCGAGGCTGGGGTTCCGCTCCGGCGTGGTGGAAGGCCACCCGGCGGGCGAGCTTCGGTGGTTGGTGCACGCAGCTCCTGATCACTAGGGAACCCGAGACGACGCGTTCAGCGCTGAAACACCATGCTCGTCAAGCCCATCTGAGGGCGCGGAAGTCCCCGGGCGGCAGGACATAGAGCCAGAAGACGTCGAACTTGTCGACTTGGTAGAGGACGGCCCAGTCGTCGAAAGTCCAGATGCAGTAGCAGTTCTCACCCAACTTGGGAAACTTGACCAAATCCATCGTTTCTGATGACCGCGGCGAAGTTACGAGGGCAACCCTGACTTCGCCAACGCCCATCGAGAAGCATTGGAGGTAGTCAAACGCGTCGTCCGACGCATCCGCGCGCTTCTGTAGCGAGTCCTGAGCCTGCCGCAGGCAGTCTTCAACACCGTGCTCCACCCAAAACGGCCCCATGAGAAGCGCCGTGGCTACTTATGCGACAACAGTGAAATCGAACCCAGTTGAGATTCAACGTAGGCAAGCCGCTCTCGCAAGGGCCGCAAGGCATCACGCCCCCGGTGAATCGCTTCTCCAGGATCGTCTTGGGCAATAAGATTAACAAGCGTCTCATCGTCGAAGACGCGACGGACCGCGGCAACAGAACCGCGGGCACGTCGCAGAAGATCTTTGCAAACCTGGATTGAAACGCGGGCCGCCTCGCGCCGAGCGATCACCTGTGCGCTGTCCAGATCAATTCCGGCAAGCACCGAGATCGCTTCGCCACGGGCGCTCACGTCCGCCTCTGCGACACGGGAAGCAATATCGCTTATGAACGTCATCACATGAAGCGAATGAAGAAGCTCTGCGGGATCTGCCGACAGCCAAGCGCTCGGATCGGGATGATGGCAGCCGACCAACCGGGCGAGTGGAGTTCGACTCCACCCGGTCAGGCTCCCCAGGTCCGCGAATCGATCAAGAACTTTGTGGGCGATCTCAACCCGCTCAGAGTCACTCTCGCCCTCGGCGACCTTCGAATCGTCGAACAAGCCGATCGATGCGCCGAGGTCAAGAGCCGCCTCCGACTCGTCGATTAGATCTTCCACTGCCGCCGACCTTCCAGGTTCAAGTCCATGGACGCGAGAGTATAGGGCCTGTTCAGGCACATCGCGAATGCTCGGCGGTGTGACACCGTCGGGGCGACTCTCGTACTCACCATGAACTCCTACCATACTAGTCACCATTGTCTCACGGGCGAACGAGCTACGCGCGCCGTAGAATCGACAACAATCGTATCGGTCAGAGTTTGCCACGTCTTGACAGGCCGTACGGCACGAGATCCCGTCGTGGTCCCACAGGCGCAGCTGTACA
>JAGONL010000009.1 GCA_017993025.1 Candidatus Saccharimonadota bacterium | reverse complement strand
TAGTAGATGGTTATAGCGTTGGGTATACAAAAACTGGTTCAGGGCCTGCTGTTGTTCTACTTCATGGCTGGGGCGACACCAAGGAAACATTTAACCAAATAGCAAAAAATCTACAAAAAAATTATACAGTTATAACTCTTGATCTTCCTGGATTTGGTAAAACTGAAAGTCCAAAAGAAGTATTTACCCTAAAAAAATACGCTCAGTTTGTTCAAGATTTTGTTGTAAAAATTGGCGAAGGTATAGTCTTTGCTTATGTTGGACATTCTAACGGTGGCGCAATACTTATTCGTGGATTGTCGTCTGGTATTTTACACTCCGACAAGCTAATACTACTTGCTAGTTCTGGTGTAAGGGGTGAGCATGGCGCCAGAAAGAAATTTTTAAAAGCCGTTGCCAGAACTGCAAAAATTCCTACTAGCCTACTACCCAAGTCGTCCCAAGCTAAACTTAAAAAATCTGCCTACAGCAAAATTGGTTCAGATTTGTACATAGCAGAACATATGCAGGACACTTTCCGGCAAGTCGTGTCTGAAGACGTTGTGCACGATTCGGCAATGATAAACACCCCAACGCTGCTAATTTATGGGTCTCACGACAAAGCTACGCCTTCGAAGTATGGGTTAAAGTTTAATAAACAAATAGAACAATCAGAGCTAGCGGTTATAGATGGAGCAGACCACTTTTTACACCAAACTCACGCGCAAATAGTTATAAAGCAAATGACAGATTTTTTGGATAAATAATGAAGTTTTTGAGTTCATTATTCACGTTTAAATTGCCTATTTACTACACATACATGCTTCAGCAGGTTGAATATAACCCTTCTAAATTTTGGGCTTGGATGCGCAGGTTGACTGACGATAATAAATCAGTTAAATCAGTAATGACTAGAAAGACCCTAGTTCTTACTGGTCGTGCAAAAATGCTAGTATTTGCTGGATATTCTTATTTTGCTTTAACTCTAATTTTAATTGTATTTTTTATTGCTGGAGGTATGAGCTGGGTATTTTTTCTTTGCTCTATATTTTATTGGATAATCATTAGCGTACTTACTCTTAAGTTTTTTTACTGGTGTCTAGCGGTGCTAGCATTTTTGGCGGTAGTTAAACCAGAGCAAAAGCGTCTTGTGTCACAAGCAACTAAGATATTCCAGGAACACAAAGCTGTAAAAATTGCAGTTCTTGGTAGTTACGGTAAAACGACATACAAAGAAATGTTAGCTACTGCATTATCAGAAGGAAAAAATATAGCAGTTACCCCAGGCAATATGAATGTATCTGTATCCCACGCCCGTTTTGCTAAAAAACTAACAGGTGATGAAGATGTAATAATTGTTGAATTTGGCGAGGGCGAGCCAGGAGACATAGCGCGTATGGCAAAAATGCTTGAACCAGATTACGCCGTTATTACTGGCCTGGCTCCTAATCATCTTGATTTATACCCAAACCTCGCTGGAGTTGCAGTTGATTTACTAAGTATTTACGATTTTGTAGAGCTGGAAGACGTATTTGTTAATGGCGAGTCAAAAATGCTTCAAAGTTATTTGCCTGCAAACGCACAATCGTATACTGCGGAGGGGTTACTGGATTGGAAAACAAACAATATTGACGTATCTGTAACGGGACTAAAGTTTAATATCGTAAATGGCGAGAAAACAATAAAAGTTAATAGCGAGCTTCTAGGTCGGCACCAGGTAGCCCCACTCTCAAGTGTTGTTGTTTTGGCGGACAAGCTAGGGCTAAACCTGAAAACTATTGAAAAGGGGATTTCAAAAACAAAACCGTATGAACACCGCATGCAACCGCGTCTGGTTCAAGGTGCTTGGCTTATTGACGATACTTATAACGGCAACCTAGAGGGCTTACAGGCGGGTTTAAAACTACTATCTGAATTACCGGCTAAACGTAAATGGTACGTTACGCCAGGTCTGGTGGACCAAGGCAGTGAGACTGATAATGTGCACGTAGAACTAGGCAAATCAATCGCTGAATGTAATCCAAATATAGTTGTGCTGATGGAAAACTCAGTGCGCCCAATTATTCAAAAATCTATGGAAGATAACGGTTTTAGTGGTGAGCTTCGAGTTGAGAAAAATCCGCTAGAATTTTATACAAACATTGAACACCTCGTAGCCGTAGGCGATATAGTGCTAATGCAAAACGACTGGACAGATAACTATAGTTGATAAATATTGACAAATATGATATAATGTATCAACATGTTTGTTGATTTGACAGCCGGAATTTCACTTGAAGAAATTCAGGCACAACACCCCGAAGTACTAAGAATTGCATCAAGTCTATATGACTATGCTGTTGAGTCTGGCTCTGATTATTTAAGTCCTACTGAAGATCATCAAGTTGAAGTAAGCCCAGATTTAGGCTACGTTTTACTCAAAGATCTTTTTGTACCGGATTTAGTACTGGAAATAGTGGATTTTACTAAGCGAAGAAAATATTACGATCATCTTGTAGATAGGGATGTTTATTTTCATTTTTATGCAGATAATTATAGAAATAATAATGGCGCACTAGATTATTTAGGGTCTTCTTTTATGCAATTTAGTCCTGGAGTAGAAGGAATTAGAGTAAGTATAAATAAATATGAGAAAACTCTAAGCCGTGCTGGTAAAGGTGAGTCTCATCTTGATCTCAATACAGGCGGTAGTCCAGTGGCCTTACTTGCTAGTGGTCCTGGATACGTCGAATTATCTAAAAGGGAGCTTGAAGAAGGAAGGGTAACGCCAACTGGTAACGACTACCGAATATTCGAAAGAGAATCAGCAAAAGGAGAAACAATTATCCGTTTAGGGTTCAGCGCCTTTGCAACATTTGTGCTGGGGTTAGACAATTAATACCAAGGTGCATTCTATCATTGTTGTAGTAGCGAAGGAACGGCGTTAGCTGTTCCTGAGCAAGTAGCAATGTAGTATGTCTTCCAATGCCTTCTTCTTGAAGGGTTCTATTGAATCTCTCTATGTGTGCATTGTCATTACTTCTTCGTACCCTACTGTGTCTTAGGTTAATCTGCTTGTACTCTAGATTGTCTTTGAACCATCTTTGGAATTCTGGGCCATTGTCGCTTTGTATCATCTTGAAGCGAAAGGGTGCTACTGCTTGAGCCCTCATGACTACGCGAAACGACATATCTTGTCTTAGCTTAGGATGAAGCTCTACATATGCCCAACGAGAGTAGAGATCAATCATAGTGTATGCGTAGAACCTATCCTTGGTCTTCCAATCTATGAAGTGCACAGTATCTATCTGAACAAGCTCTCCAGGCTCACTAGCCTGTGGCCTTGGTACGGGTGGACGATAACGTTTCCACTTACTTACAGGTCTAATTAATCCTTCACGCTTTAAAGTACGCTTAACTGAGCTTAGACTTACAGAAACTCCTTCATCAATGAGTTGTTGATGGACAATAACCGCACAGCGGTTATGTTCTTTTCTAACACGAACAATAGCATCCACTACATCCAAAGAGAGACAGTTAGCATGAGTATGAGAAGCAGAACTGAGTGTAGGTATGTGCTCTCGCCAGTGCAGTTCTAAACCTTCAGCTTTCTTTATCCATCTAGAAATAGTAGAACGATGTACTCCTGTCTTTCTTGCAGCTTCAGCAGGGCTGAACCCATGACGGAGTACCAGATCTACAGCATCACGGCGTGCACGAGCGACATATGGACTGGTAGTATATGACATAGTGGTTGTTTCTCCTGTTTAGTAGCGGTACTAACAGTCTAGAACAACCACTTTATTGTTGCTAAGGGTCTGAACCATTACGTTATCTTGACTTATGGCGGTGGTGATGTCCTTGTTTTTGACGGTACAAGGCGACTACATAGGGGTGCAGTTGATTTAACTGGTTCTCTGAATGCAGTCAGACACTCATTAGTTGTCTACCCTGTAAAATAATTTACAATTAATTGCTTGTAATTGTAGTGTGTAATTGTAATAATTAAAACGAGAATCCCGTTAGAGCTTATAAAAGCTTGGGATTTGAAGTATTTATGCATTATTAAATAGTATTGGAGCTCTAAACGGGATGAAAACAATAGCAGTTATATTCGGGTCGCGTTCTGCTGAGCACGACATATCAATCATTACAGCCCTATCAGCAATAATTAAGCCGTTAGAAGCATCAAAACAGTTCAAAGTAGAGGCCGTTTATATTGCTAAAGACGGTTCTTGGTACTGGGACGACAAATTAAAAGACATTAAACTGTATCAATCTGGTGAAATAGACGACTTTATGCGTAAAAGCCCAAAGGTGCAACTACAGTTTGACGGTGGTTTAACACTTGTTAAATCAAGCCAATTTGCCGGACGGAAAGCCTATAAAAAGATAGATGTGGTTTTCCCGGCAACACATGGAACTCACGGCGAGGATGGTGAGCTGATGGGGTTACTTGAAATGGCAAACGTGCCATATGTTGGTTGTGGCGTAGCTGCAAGCGTTATTGCAATGGATAAAGTACTGAGTAAGCAAGTGGCAAAAACTAACCAGATCCTAACACCTGAGACTGTATATTTTCCACGAAGCGATTACAATAAATATCATGACGATATCTTGAAAACGATAAAGAAAAATTTAAAGATGCCCGTATTTGTTAAGCCTGCTTCTCTTGGGTCTAGTATTGGTATTACTAAAGTAGAGACCGAACGTGAACTAGTTAATGCATTAGAAGTTGCTTTTCACTACGATGATAAAGTTCTAGTAGAAGAAGGTGTTCAGAACCTTATCGAAGTCACTGTGCCAATTATGGGGAACGATGATTTAACACCTGCTATGGTAGAACAGCCGATTAGCCCTGAAGACGGTGTTTTTGACTTTGATACTAAATACATGAATCAGGGCAAGGGCGGGGGCAAAAAAATGGGCGGCTCAAAGTCTGGAGCGCAGGGCTATAGTAAAATACCAGCCCAAATATCGCCGGAGCTTTATGCAAAATCACTTGAGACTGCCCAAGAAGTTTATAAAGCCGTCGGTTGCCAAGGAATTGCACGTATTGACCTTCTTATCGATGAAAAAGCTGGGATTGTGTACTTTAATGAAATAAACCCTCTGCCGGGTAGCCTATATAGCCATAACTGGCGTGCTAGCGGTGTTAGTAATGTGGACTTAGTTACAAAACTGGTAACTTTAGCGGAAGAACGATGGGGTGCCAAGCAAAAACTTACAACTACCTTCAGTACAAACTTCTTAAAACAATTTTAACTCATAGGATATTTGTCATGGAACAAACAACCGCACTTGTTAGAATTGATGACCCGCGAGTAATTTTAGACTTACGCTACTGCACAACCAACAACATTACAAAAAAGATAATCAGTAATATTAAAGAAGTATATTTGACTGAAAATGCCGGAAATAAACTGCTCCTAGCAGTCGATAAACTTTATCTTGCGGGGTATAAACTTGTAGTTTGGGACAGCTATAGAACAAAGGCGACACAGAGTGAATTACGTCTCGTATGTTCTGACGACAATTTTGTGGCACGTGACTCTCACCACTGTAAGGGGCTGGCAATAGATGTTAGTTTAGCGGATATGAACGGCGTGTTTTCAGATATGGGTACGGATTTTGATGATTTTTCACCAAATGCTTTCAGTACTGCGCAAAATATTACACAGCTATCAAAGAATAATAGAAAAATTTTAAAAGGCGCAATGGAAAGTAACGGATTTGAGCAAGATAAGTACGAATGGTGGCATTTTAATTTCAAACATTCATAAATGATGAATATACAGCTTGATGTTGATTGGTCTTGCTCATGGTTATATCTTGAATCGCTGGTAGTATAAAAATATGATTGCGGAAGAAATATTTAATGTTGAAACTCATCTTGTATTACCTGAAAATAAACTTTTAGTGGCTAGTGTTTTGCCTAATTGGACTGTTGAAATAGATAGGAGTCTGAGTGGTGTGCATACTCCCGAGCAGGCAATATGTTTTCTGGCACTAGCTAGGAATATCGATAAGCCACTACTAATACCGGAGCTAGCAGAACAAATTATAGAAGTGGATGGAATAGCACATACATTTGGAGCAAAAAGGAACCCACTGATTAGGAAAAAGGAATTCGGGGAAGAAGTTTTAAAAACTGCCGGTTCGCTAATTAGTGACCTTGACAGTGCTTTTAGATACAACACGATATTGTTAGGTCGGGGTGAACAGATGAGATTAATGTTATTAGGAAATGTTGCAGATGCGGATTTTGGGTTACGCAAGATTGAGGACTTTTTCATACTTAATCCTGACTTGAAAGATTTACATAAAATCTATGCAGGTTTTTTTGAGCTGGCATATAATAAAATGCACCCGGTCCCTGTCGCTGTTCTTGAAGATTCTACGACACCGGCAGAAGCGACTAGTTCAATTGTAGAAACGACCGGCACGCAAAATATTACAGAAGTTGTTTTTAGCGTTCCTAGAAGTCCAATAAATAAAATTGATGAAGTAGACGAAAGACCAAAGCTACCCGAAGAAACTGCTATACGTGATTTTGGTTTAAAAGTCAGAGAGTTAAGAGAAGGGGATCTTTTTACTATTGACGGACTTTTCCCAAATTACAGAATTGGTTTAAAGGCTGACGACAGACTATTTGTAGCTATTGGGTTGTTGGTAGAGGGTGGCTATCTTGATGAGGCTCCGGGAAAGGGCTCGAAATACATACGAACCGATAAGCAATTTGAAAAAACCGAAGATTAAAATGTTATATATTTAGGTATAATGATAGTAATTATGCAGAGATATAATCCGAAAGATATTGAGCCTAAATGGCAGAAGTGGTGGGATACCCAAGGTACCTATGTTGCTGATTTAGACAGTGAAAGCCCAAAATATATTGGCTTTGGTATGTTCAACTACCCATCTGGAGCAGGAATCCACGTTGGGCATGTTAAAAACTTCACACTCCCAGATGTACTGTTGCGCGCAAAGAGACAGCAGGGCTTTGAGGCTTATTCTCCTGTGGGATTTGACAGTTTTGGTCTGCCTGCTGAAAATTACGCTATTAAAACCGGACAAAGTCCACGCAAAACTACGGATGACGCCATTGAAATGTACCGCAAACAGTACCGTGCTATGGGTTTTGGTATGGATTGGTTAAAAGAAATCGATACGTCACATGCCGATTATTACAAATGGACACAGTGGTGCTTTTTGAAATTACATGAAAACGGCTTGGCATACCAAAAAGAATCGATGCAGTGGTGGTGCGACCAATGTAAAACCGTGTTGGCAGATGAGCAAGTTATTGCTGGTAAATGCTGGCGTCATGACGGTGCAGACGACCCAATGGTGACGAAAAAAAGTCTGAATCAATGGTTTTTCAAAATCACAGACTATGCCGATGAAATATTAGAAGCTACAGATAAATTAAACTGGACTCCATGGGTTAAAACGGCACAGAAAAACTGGATAGGACGCAGTGAGGGAGCAGAAGTAGCATTCAAACTTGATGGCTTAGGTGCTAACGACAAACAAATACCGGTTTTCACAACTGCACACGAAACTATCTACGGTGCTACCTTTATGGTTTTGGCCCCGGAACACCCTTTTGTTTCTGTCTACGGACAGCACGCCGATAATGCCCAGGAAATTGACGATTATGTTCAAAAGGCTTTGCGCAAAAGTGACCTAGACCGTGAAAAAGAAAAAGTAAAAACTGGCGTAGAAGTCGAAGGATTGTTTGCAATAAATCCAATAAACGGCTCCAAACTACCTATCTGGGTAGCAGACTACGTGCTTATGGGTTATGGTTCTGGTGCAATCATGGCAGTCCCGGGTGAGGATGAGCGAGATTATGAATTTGCTACTAAGTATAATCTGCCAATTATCTACACAACGACCCAAAACGAGTTTGTTAATTACGGAGCAGATATTAAACCGGACAGAACTAAATACATAATGTCGAACTCTGGTGAATTTGATGGTCAAAATTTAGAAGTTGCAAGAACCGGCATTTTAGAAAAACTTGTCTCTGACGGCTTTGCTGAATCAGTTGTGAATTACAAAGTCCGGGACTGGCTGATTAGTCGTCAACGTTATTGGGGTTCGCCAATACCAATTATTCATTGTGCGGATTGTGGTGCTGTACCTGTTACAGAAGATCAACTGCCTGTCGTCTTGCCTGAGCTCGAAGATTATAAACCGGTTGGTGATGGACGTAGCCCACTAGCTAAAGCTACTGAATGGTTAAATGTACCTTGTCCAAAGTGTGGCAACCCTGGAGTGCGTGAAACAGACACGATGGACGGTTACGTTTGTTCAAGTTGGTATCAACTGCGCTATGCAGACCCAAATAACAGCGAGCAGGCTTGGAGTCCAGTACGTGCAAATCATTGGCTGCCAGTAGACTTTTACAATGGTGGTGACCATGCTACAGCTCATCTACTTTATGCCAGATTCTTCACGCACTTTTTCCACAAAATTGGCTTAATTGATAACCCAGAGCCATTTGCTAGGATGTATTTCCATGCCAAGATTCTAGCTCCAGACGGAACCGCATTCAGCAAGAGCAAAGGTAACGGCGTAGACCCATTGTCGGTTATTAACAGCGGATATGGTGCAGATGCCTTAAGAACCTACATAATGTTCATGGCACCACCAGACGTTGAGTCGCCTTGGAATGACGATGGCGTGCCAGGTTGCTATAGATTTTTAAATCGTATTTGGGTGTTGACTCAGGAGTTTCTTGAGCAGGGAGAAGACAGAAGAGAGAAGATAGAAGGGGCTACAAAAGATAAAGAACTTCTACAGACTATTCACAAGGCTATAAGCAAGGTCACTGATGATATAGAGGCTGTTAAGCTAAATACTGCTATCTCTACAATGATGGAGTCTACAAATGATTTGTATAAGCTAAAAGAAATAGACAAATTTAGCTCCGAACAGTGGAAATTTACTCTAGAGAGTTTACTGCAACTTGTAGCGCCGTTTGCCCCACACATTGCTGAAGAGCTGTGGCACCAATCAGGACACGAAGATTCTATACATGTTAACCATTGGCCTGTGCTTGACGAACAATATCTTGTACAGGATAGTTTGACGCTTGCTGTTCAGGTAAACGGTAAGGTTCGGGCAGAAATAACAGTTTCTTCTGACTCCTCTGAAGAGTCTATTAAGGCTATGGCCGTTTCGCAGGAAAACGTAGTCAAACATCTAAACGGTGCTCCCCTTAAAAAAGTTATTTACGTCAAAGGACGTTTGGTTAGCGTAGTTGTCTAACTTTTACTATTGAGAGGACAGTCCTTGTAGCAGTAAAAGTAGCATATCTATTTGAGATTTAACGACTCAAGCAGTATAATAGTGTTAATTGTTTGAAATAATCAAAGAGGAAGGAGCTAAAAGCTCATGGGAAAACCAAAGAAGCGAACCAGTGCTCGTGCAACCGGAATGCGTCGTAGCCATTTAGTTTTAAAACTAGCACGTGCTGTAAACGCAAAATCACCTGTTAAAGCACGAACAACAACAAAGCAATCAGGCAAAAAACTAGCAGCTGCAAAATAGTTTGCAGTCGAATTAACAACTAAATAGCAATCAAACAACAAGGGGAAGGACAGCACGTGGCTTCAAACCGTCATCTTGGTCGAATCGTAGCACTACAGACACTGTATGAGCTAGACTTTCGGATAGAACTCGTCGAGAAAGATCTCGATAAAGAGGCTGTGCTTGCGCGAAATATTGCTCGTTATAGCGAAGTGATGCAGGATAAAGATTTTGTAATTAATCTTGTTAACGGTGTTATTGCTGACAGTAAAAGCCTAGATGAATTTATTCAACCCCTGGCTCCAGACTGGCCACTAAGTCAAATTGCCAGGATAGATAGAGTTATTTTGCGTATGGGCGTATGGGAGATGAAAAACTTTGAAGGCGTGCCAATTAAGGTAGTTATTAACGAAGCAGTAGAGCTTGCCAAGGGATTTGGTGCAGATAATTCTAGCAAGTTCGTCAACGGAGTTCTTGGAACGGCTGCTAAAAACCTAGGAAAAGTAGAGACAACAAAAACAAAAGGTGTAAAACCACGAAAAACGTTCAAAGAAAATAAGGAAACTGAAAAATAACAATGAATTACGAATTACGAATTACGAATTATGAAAAATACACACAAAACCATAATTCGTCACTCATACATCATAATTCAGTCTACCAAAGGGAGACATTGTGAAAAGACCTAAACCTATAAGTGCATTTAAAAAAATAGTACGGCGCAAACGACCGGCTATTTCTGAAGTAGTTAAAGAGCCTACATCTGGCGGTATAGTCTGGCGCAGAAATGCAAAAGGAGCTGTTGAGATATTGCTTATTCAAGACGCTAAAGACCGCTGGACAATACCTAAAGGTCATATAGAAGAGGGCGAGACTTCTAAAGAGACGGCTGAGCGTGAAATTCGCGAAGAAACTGGTCTGCAAGTTATGGAAATGCAAGGTTGGTTGGGAAAAATCAATTTTCAGTATCGAAGACAGCAAAGTCTAGTATTGATGACAACAGACATTTTCCTTGTTGCCGCTAAAGGTGATACAGATGATATCAAGCCAGAAGAGTGGATGAAGGGCATTAAGTGGTTGCCAGCAAACGAGGCTCTAGAAAAGATAGAGTATGAAGATATTGGAAAGATTATTCTGTTAGGTCTTAAAAAGATTAGACAAGGGAAATAGGGGAGCTAAAATTTGATAAATAATAAATTAATAAGGGAATAAGGGAGTAATGACGGTTTAGTGTAACGTACATCCCATAGGAGTTTTAAAGTTCCTTGCGAAATACGTTCTACGAAATACGATATACCAATTATATGGATACA
Organism: Candidatus Saccharimonadota bacterium; assembly: GCA_017993025.1. GTDB lineage: Bacteria > Patescibacteriota > Saccharimonadia > Saccharimonadales > SZUA-47 > JAGONL01. Next base: position 9,345 of record JAGONL010000009.1, on the reverse strand, counting down.
ACTAAATATGCTGATTTTGCAACGAGCACGCTAAAAGCAACTTTTAACGATTTACAGCTTTTAATTACAGCTTTTACTCACAGAAGCTATGTTAACGAGCATAAAAAAACCGCCAAAGAGCACAATGAACGACTTGAATTTCTAGGTGATGCGGTGCTAGAGCTTGTAACTACTAGGTTTTTGTATGACAAATTTAGTGACCCAGAAGGTATTTTGACTAACTGGCGCTCTAGTTTAGTCAGAACAGAAAGTATCGGAGAGGCGGCTACTCGCTATGAGTTTGAACCGTTGCTTAGACTTTCTAGGGGTGAGAAGCGCGCAAGCTCTGACCGTGCAAGACTGCAAATACTGGCAAATGCTTACGAGGCAGTAGTGGGCGCACTGTATCTTGACCAAGGCTACGATAAAGCAAAAGAATTTATTGAGGATACTCTGCTTACAACTTTTGACGAGATTTTGAAATCCGGTTCTTGGCAAGACCCTAAATCCCGTTACCAAGAAGTAGTTCAGAGTGACGAAGGGTTTACTCCACAGTACAAAGTACTTAGCGAAGACGGTCCTGACCACGACAAAATATTTAGGGTTGGGGTATTTGTGGATGGTAATCTACGCGCAGAAGGAAGCGGGCCAAGTAAGCAAAACGCACAAGTTTTTGCCGCAGAAAAAGCCCTTGGAGAGCATAAATCATAAAATTAGGATAGAGGATAGAGTAATCTGTATTTTAGAGCTTCTTGCCTAAACCCTAAACCCTATAGCCTATCCCCTTGTGAATGCTGTTGACTTTTTCTCTATCTGTTAGTACAATGTATGAAAGTAAATTAACCAAGCGAAAGAGAGTACTTACAAGCACATGCTAGCTATCCGTATGCAAAGAGTTGGCCGTAAAGGTCACCCAGAATTCCGAGTTGTTGTTCAGGATTCAAGATTAACACCAACTAGTGGCCGAATTGTCGCCCGCCTTGGACATGTTAATCCTCACACAAAAGCAATAACACTAGACAAAGAAAAGACTGAAGCATATTTAAACAACGGCGCACAACCTAGTCCACGAGTTGTTAGAATGCTACAGGCAGAGAAAATTACACTACCAGCCTGGGTAGTTACCTCAGATAATAGCAAAAAGCGAAACATCAAGAACACTGAAAAACTTCGTAGAAACAGACCTGTAGAGGAAAAAGTCGAAGAGCCTAAGGAAGAAGCAGTAGCAGAGTCGCAAGCTGAAGAGTCGAAAGTCGAAAGTCCAGAGACAGAAGCAGAAGTTGCTACGCCAGTCGATGAAACACCAGCAGAAGTTGCTGTCGAAACAGTATCTGAGGAGCCAACAGCTGAAGAACCAATTGCGGAACCTGAAACAGCAGAACCTGAATCAACCGAAAGCTAGAACTTTCCGTTTTAGTTTGTAAATTAAAAATTATTTAAATAGTACCAAAATAGGAGAAAACCATGAGCGAATCTACCATTGACCAACAATTTATTGAATATGTAGTTAAGTCACTTGTTAGCAAACCAGATGCAGTTATTGTAGAGAGAATTATTGATGAAAAAGGAGTATTACTTACTCTAACCGTTGACCCTGAAGATTTAGGGCGAGTTATTGGCAAAAGAGGTGCGACTGCACAAAGCCTGCGAACATTATTAAGAGCTCTTGGAACTAAGAACGAGGCTCGTTATAACCTGAAAATTGTAGACAATGGAATCCCTCGTGAGGAACGTGAAAGTATGCGCGGAGACCGAGAAGACCGACCAGCTAGAGAAGACCGACCAAAAAGAGACGAAAATCAAGGTGGAGGCGGTGGGTGGTCTACTGAACCATCAACAGGCTCTAGCGACAACTATACTACAGACACAACACCAGCAGAGACAACTAAATCAGCTCCTGTTGACAACAGTTCTGACGACGAATCATCGGCAGCAGAAGACGCCGCTAACGACAGTGGCGAAGAAGAATCAGCTATTCAGAGAACTCGAAGAGAATTAGAAGCCCTTGACGATCTAGACGTATAAGACTAGAGAGGGGAATATCCCCTCTCTACGAGCGGGACAGCCGAATAAATCGGCTGTTCCGTCTGCTCACCCCTAAGCTACAAAAAGCTCAAAATCTGAAGGTTTAGGGATCCAACATAAAAGTTGCCAGATACGTTTATCTTTGGTACTATTACTTTAGTCGAAATTAAAACAAACTTGAACGACTGCGAGCCCAGAAGTAAGCCAACGGCTACTACTGGATGAAATTCCTGCCAAGAATTTAAAAGGGCAAAAATATAAATAGGCTCATGCGAGCCCGACCTGGTCGGGGAGCCTTATGTGACTAAACAACCACTCTTCAAGGGGTGGTTGTTTAGTTGTGATAATATATAACTAATGAAAATACAAATTATTACAATTTTCCCAGAGATGTTCAAGCACGTGCTAAATAGTTCTATGCTTTGGAAGGCTCAGGAACAAAAGGCTGTAGAGTTTAGCCTGATTGATTTGAGAAAATTTGGTCTTGGACCTAGGAAGCAAGTTGATGACCCGCCATATGGTGGTGGTGACGGCATGCTAATGATGATTGAACCATTGGTGGCCGCGATAGAGAGCGCCAAGAAAAATGACCCAGGCGCAGTAGTGGTATTACCAACTCCACGCGGACATGTGTATAAACAGTCAGACGCTAAAAGGTTTGCTAGAGACAAAAAGGGCTTAATAATAGTTTGTCCCCGGTACGAGGGCTACGACGAAAGGGTAGTGAATTGGGTAGACGAGCAAATATGCATTGGCAACTACGTACTAACTGGCGGTGAAATACCCGCTATGGTGATTCTGGATAGCGTGGTTAGGCTTTTGCCTGGTGTACTGGGCGGAGAGTCATCTGCAGAAATAGAGAGCTTCCAAGCAGACGATAAAACAATAGAGTTCCCTCAGTACACTAGACCCTTAAAGTTCAGAGACCTAACCGTACCTGAAGTATTGATAAGTGGCCATCACAAAAATATAATAAAGTGGCGTAAGGAAAATCAAAAATGAGCCATGCAAAAATATTGTATAGGCTATGCGCGCATAGTTATGCTTAAATTAGATTGTTAGTGAATCACAGTATAGATAATATATTTTAAGTAATTACTAAATTTTAGAGAAAGATTAACCTATGGGTGAGCTTGTTGATTTAGAAGCCTACAGGGGAAGAGTTCAGCTACCTGGGGAGGGTATGCTCGATGGAATGAGTCCACAATGGCTGGCTAATTTAGTTTTCGACAATATTGAAAATAATTTGGGCAGTATTGCAGAAATAGCTGGCGAAAGTGCTGTATTACCAATTACCACCAGGCAAGTAAGAGCCCAAATAGCAGAAACACGCGAGGACCCAGCACCCTACGGGGTTCTAAATACCCAAACTCGCAAAGATAAGGTCACAGTATCAGTTTCTAACCGCCTGGCGCTTCTTTTTGCTGACAGATTTCCTGAAGCTGAAAGTCTTGAGAGTTCTGGAAAAGTAGCTGCACTTTATGCCACAGGCGCTCTTGTAGCAGCTAGTGCGTGGCTCATAGAGAATACAGGTAGCGAAAATCCTGAGTTGTGGGATGATAATTTACAACCGGACAAACGTGAAATATATAGGTTCGCTGGAGGGGTTATTGTCAATCAGTTTGGATTTACTTTTAGTCTACCTAGTGAGCGTAGGGGTCGCAAAACTATTCCCGTTTCGCCACAACAAGCTGGACTAATAAACCCGCTTTCAATAGTAGAAATGCGTGGATATTTTAACTTTGCACAAGTGAATGAGTAGTTGAGAAAGCTTAAAAGTCATATATACTAACAATAGATTAATAATTTAAATTTGAGGTAACGTGATGATTTTTAAATTTATAAAGCCAGTTTATGCGCACTGTGACGTGCCTTGCGGAATTTACGAAACTGACAGTATGATGCACGCGACAGAAACATGTCGTAGGATGGTGCAAAAATATCAAGAAATTGGCGAAGTTGACGACGAAAATCCGGAATCTATGAACACTGCAATCCGCTGTATTATGAACAAAGAAAAGCATGCTCAGAAATGCAAAGATGAACTATACCTTCTTTGGAGCGACTATTTTAAGCCAGAACATTTAGAGAAGTTTCCAAACTTACATGATACCTTCTGGCAGGCTACCAAACAATGCAGTAAAGTTAAACAAACCATGAGCTTAGAGGAATGCGATAAACTTGTTTCATTTGTGCATGATATATCGCACATGTTTGCTGACTCTAAAAAATAATGTGGTATTTACGGCGTGTTAAGGGCGACAGCATGAACCCAAATTACCGCGACGGGCAAGTCGTGGTAGTTAGCTATTTGGGCAAATATACTATTGGCGACGTTGTAGTTGCGCTTGTAGGAAGGCGTGAAGTTATAAAAAGAATTAGTAAAATGTCAGATGGTAAAGTGTATCTGGTCGGAGATAATAAGCATAATTCCATAGACAGCCGAAAGTATGGATGGATTATGGAGACTCATTTGATGGGCAAGGTGGTCTGGCCCAGAAAAAACAGCTTATAGTAGTTTTTTCTCTCGCAAGTACAGATAGGCAACTATACCAGGTATCAGAGGCTGCCAATAGGTTGCCGTTCTGAACAACAAAGCCACGCTTGTAGCCTCAGTGCTGTCATAACCCAATAGTATTAGTGCACTGATTGTGCCCGCCTCAACAGCACCAAAGCCTCCGGGCGTAGGAATTGCTCCGCCGATTAACACCCCAGCGCTAAGGGCAATTATTGCGTCGACTAGATTTATGTGTATACCAAGAGCTTCGCCGGAGAGTATTAACAGAGTAGAATGTCCAAGCGTGATTAATATAGCAATACCAAATAAGCCTATTATTTTTTGCGGTTTTTTGATTAGCATAACAAATAGATGATTCCAGTGGCGGTTAAGCTTTTTTAAAGCTGTTCGAGTTTTTCGAATGTGCGACAACCACTGAAGCACCGAAATAGTTGCAATGATAATAACTAAGAATGCGATAACACTTTGTACATTAATACCCTCAACCATGTTGCGTATTAAATCAGGATGATTAATAATAGCTATACTTACGATTAATAAATTAGTGATTAAGCCGATTATATTGTTTGCAACTGTAATGGAAATCGCTCTCTGCATGTTAAGACCTATTTTATGCAGATGAACGGCACCGATGCTCATATGACCAAGACCGCCAGGAATAATACGCCCCGGCCCTGCACCTGCAAGTTGTGATAACATCGTTGTGCCCAATGGGATTTTTTTGTCTGCTAATATCCTGTAACTAATAGTGGTTAATGGAAGTAGAAGCCAATACATCGACATTAACAAACCTAAATAAAGCAAATCGCTATTCCTGATATCGTTTATTGCTGTACCAATTAGTTCTTTTTGACTAATACTTAATATTATTAGAGTTATTAATCCAAAAAGTTCTAGTATAGCCCTTTTTTTAAGGGGTGGATGGTGCTCTTTACTTATTAGGTGCTTCATATTTTTGTTTTTATTTACTTAACAAAATAATAACAAGATAACCGCTATAAAGCAATCAGAGCAAGTAGGGTAAGTCGAGGTTAGCTGATAATTGAATTTAGTTTATTGCTGTTAAGTACCATCGTGACGCGCTTTTCATCTTCGTAAACCTGCTTGTACCCAAATTTGGTATAGGCTTTTATAGCCGGGATATTGTCGGTGTCTGTTTGTAGCCAAATAATCGGCGGTTTTTTACCGCTTTTTAGCTTGTCTTCTACATATATCCTAAGACTTTGAGCCATAAATGGTCCTGATAAACCTTTGCCTGTGTAACCATCATAGATTCTTATTGCAAACGTTTCGTCGGGAATCTCCTTCAATTGCAGTTCAAGAGGTAGTTCTGATTCGCCATACCAAATTATTCCTGCCAGGTCGTTGCCCGAACCTATCAGCCAATGTATAGCTCGCCCTTTTTCTTGCCATTTTCTGAGCATTTCTAAATTTCTAAAACGTTGTTTGCTGTCTTTTGGTGTAAATTTTAGTATATTTTCCTGTAATGATTTTTGTATTAATTGGTTTTCAAGATTAATATCACTGCCTACAGCAATGTATAGGCAAGATTGTTTTAAACCTTCATCAACAGGGTATTTTATAAGCTCTTTTTTGTTCATTAGACGCTGGCTTCCTTTATTAGCTGCTGAAGTTTTACTGCAATTATTTTAGAACGCGTTTCAGCATCTTCAGACTCTACCATTATTCTAGCTTTAGGCTCAGTTCCTGATGGTCTTATTAATAGCCTGCCAGAATCGCCCAAATCTGCTGTTTGAGTTGCTATATATTCGTTTATTTTAGGTTTATCAAGTAGTGATTTGTCAGAAAGTGGAATATTAATCAACGCTTGAGGAAGAAGTTTAAGCTCATCGCGCCAATCACTTAGAGTCTTGCCAGATTTTAAAACAGCAATAAGCGTATGAATTCCGGCAAGTATACCATCGCCTGTTCCTGAGTATTCAGTCAAAATAATATGTCCGCTTTGCTCACCGCCTAAGGAATAACCGGTTTTTTCAAGCCCTTCAAGCACATATCTGTCACCGACAGCAGTTTTTTGTAAATCTATCCCGAGATTTTTTAGTGCATTTTCAAACCCAAGATTACTCATAACAGTAGCCACTACTCCTGAAAACGAGTTGCCAACAGCCAACAGATACATGACATTGTCGCCATCTAATTGTCGCCCTTGAGTGTCAACAGCGATGAGTCTGTCGCCATCGCCATCAAACGCAAGTCCGGCCATAAGTTGCTTGTCAACAACCAGTTCTTGAAGTGTTTTTGTATCAGTAGCACCGCATTCGACGTTAATGTTCGTTCCGTTTGGGCTATCGCAAATTGTAGTCACCTTAGCGCCAAGTTTAATAAAAACGCGCTCAGCAATTCCGCTTGTTGCACCATTTGCACAATCTATTGCAAGATCTAAATCCTTTAGTAAATAACCGCCAGCAGAGTCAACAAGATAGTTTTCATAGGTTTTTATCAGCTGTAGGTCGGTAGATAATTTTCCGGAATCAACTTTTTGAATTGTACTTTCTATTAAAGAATTTAGTTCTTCCTCCGCGTCGTCTGGTAGTTTGTCGCCATTAGGTCCAAAGACTTTTATTCCGTTATCGGTGTACGGGTTATGGCTTGCTGTAATCATAACGCCTGCAGAAAAGTTTCCATTTTTTGTTAAAAAAGCCAGACCCGGTGTAGGAATAACTCCAACAATAACCACATTTACACCAACGGAAATCAAACCATCTGAAACATTTTCGCATATCCGTGGAGACGATTCTCTTGGGTCATAGCCGACTAAAATTGACTGGCCGGGCTTTCCAAAATGCACACCAATGGCTTTTCCTATTTGTTTACAACCAGCATCATCAAGAGGGTATTCATTGGCTACACCCCTTATTCCGTCAGTTCCAAAAAGTTGTCTGCTCACTGTTCAAGCACCTTCATTTATTATCATTTATAGTGATTATTGTAGCACGGTCATAGCTGGCTTTGTGCGTTGGTTAACTGTTAAATTTTACGTATTCATGCCAATGTTTAGGTTCTAAGTCAGCCAAATCTGGGTCAGTAAGGCATTTCAGCAGTAGTTTTCCGGTTTCAGCGTTACTTAGTAGCGGTATATGGTTATCAACTGCCAGTCTACGAATTGCAAAACCGTCACGGCTTTTTTCTTCGCCGTTAGTCGGTACATTGATTATTAGGTCTATTTTTTTACCTTCTATTGCCGATGCGACTGAAGGCTTTTTCTTTTCGCTTACTTTGTAGAGCTTTTTACTTTTTACATCATTACTTTTTAGAAAGTCGTGAGTACCGCTGGTAGTGTATATTGTCCACCCGGCTTTAGCTAGTGGCTTGATAACTTCTAGGAATCTATGTTTTTGGTCGTCAGATAAACTAATAAATACGTTTTTGCTCTTAATATTTTGGTCTGTAGCTAGCCATGAGCTATAAAACGCTTCTGCCAAATCTGTTCCGATACAAGCAACCTCGCCGGTGGACGCCATTTCCACACCAGCAACCGGGTCTGCACCCTTTAGTCGGTTGTATGAAAACTGAGGGTTCTTAACAGCAACGTGGTCAAGTTCAAGTGTCTGGTAAACGTTTGTGTTCTTTTTCCCCAGCATGGCTTCTGTGGCAATTTCTATAAAGTTATGTCCAGAGACTTTTGACACAAAAGGGAAGGATCTTGAGGCGCGCACATTACACTCTATAACTTTCAGCTCATTATTTTTGGCGATAAACTGTATATTAAACGGCCCAGTTATATTTAGACTTTTTATAACCTGTTTGGTGATTTTTTTAGCCTGACGGACGGTCGCAAGATACAACTCTTGAGCAGGGTAGACTACAGTTGCATCGCCAGAGTGTACACCGGCGTTTTCTATATGTTCAGAAATTGCGTAGATAATCATATTACCGTCCTGTGCCACACCATCTATTTCAAGCTCTTTGGCGTTGGTAATAAACTGTGACATTACAACAGGATGGTCCGGCGATAATCTAGTGGCTTCGCTCAAATATTCTTCTAGTTCTTTTTCCCCTGTGACAACGTTCATAGCACCACCACTTAGAACATACGATGGCCTAATCAAAATTGGATAGTTCACTTTGTTTGCAAACTTTTTAGCCTTTGCTAGGCTGCTAACCTCTTCCCAGGCAGGCTGGTCTACGCCAAGTTTGTTTAACATTGATGAGAATTTTTGTCGGTCTTCGGCCTTGTCTATGTCGCTAGGTTTTGTACCAAGTATTTTATAGTTGAGCTTGCCCAACGGTAGCGCCAAATTATTTGCCACCTGTCCTCCGACAGACACGACAATACCTTTTGGCTGTTCAAAATCTGCGATGTCTTGAACGCGCTCAAGTGATAGTTCTTCAAAATATAATCTGTCAGAGCGGTCAAAATCTGTTGACACGGTTTCGGGGTTAGAGTTAACCATGATTGTCTTAATGCCGTTTTTTTGCAGCGTTTTACCAGTATTAACTGCACTCCAGTCAAACTCCACAGATGACCCGATGGCGTATGGCCCAGAGCCAAGGATAATAGTTGCTTTGTTCTTAAGTGGATCAATATCGTTTGTGTCACCATGGTAGGTTGCGTACAAATAGTTTGTCTCTGCATCAAATTCACCCGCTAAAGTGTCAATTTGCTTGAATGCCGGTACAATTCCGGCAGTTATTCGTTTAGCTCGAATTTTTTGCTCTGTAGATTTAGCTAATTTTCCAATAACGTAGTCAGAAAATCCGTTTTGTTTTGCCTGTTTTAGGATACCGTCAGTTAGTTCAGATTTTTTTAATACATTCTCGGTGTTTAGAATTTTTTGGAGTTGGTATAAAAACCACATATC